>NZ_MQVK01000026.1:0-164188 GCF_002002385.1 Vibrio sp. SALL6 | reverse complement strand
CTCTATTTCTAACTTATATAAATTCACCAACTGAGAGCTACATCACAAAATAAATCATAATGTTTTTAGTGTATAAGTTAATATAAGTTTTTCTATAGTTGTATTAAGGAATATATGAAAAGAAAGGTATTTTTTGTTGCGTGCGCGTCTTTGGCTTTATCAGCGTGCGGTGGTGGAGAAGGTGGCGAGAAAGACAGTAATACTATTGCGCCCAGCAACAACGAGTCTCAGTGTGGTAATATGCCCGAGATGTCCTGCAGCTATGATATCAATAAGTTAACTTTAAACTTTTCTCTTCGGACCACATCAGATTACATGATACGACCTGGAGCGTCGTTTTATGCTTCAGGGTATTCTCAAGGTATTTTTCCATCTCAAATCGATACCATAGAAATCCATGCAGATGGAAAAGTTTATAAACCTGGCAATAAATATAATCCAAATGTCAGTTTTCCGATAATACCAGTCGGTGCTCCCGCATATGAATTCTATTGGTATCGAAATGGTGACTTAGTTACTTCTACATCCATTGATCAGATTGCTAGCCCTATTAATATCGTTTCTAAAAATGAGAAGAATGGAACAGATATAGTGTCGGTCGAGTGGATAGAAGAAAATAACCATCAATATGACGTCGAGTTGCGGTTCTTAACTTGTACACAAAACAACGGAGAGGTTGTTAACATAGACCCTATCGAATATCGATATGAGAATCATACTTCACCATTCAGTTTTTCATTACAAGAGCAGTTTTCAAGAACCATTGATGAACTTAAGAGCGATTATGCTGAGTGCGACGTATTTATTGATATTTCTAGTAAAAACTTGCTGACTACCCCTTCTCATCAATCAAGAAAACTATTAATTCACTCATACAGTGGGGAACTCTTTAATATCTCCCTTTTCTAAATAGTATTTAAATCGAGTCATTAGCCCCCCGATATTTAATATCTCGGGGGCCAATATTGTGTCGTTGATATATTTCTGATTTTTTATTGAGATTCCCATACATGGCGATAAAACAACCAGATTTATTAAGAGCTTAACCTAATAAAATCACGCCAAAAAGTCCTTGGCAATCATCAAAAATGACAAGCTACCTATCGATTACTTAAGAGTAGGTTCACTCCCGATATAGCAAGAAATAACGAACACCCGCGATTGAAACGTTTCGCCATTTTCGGGTTTGAAAACCAGTGTCTTAAGTACAAACCAAAGATGGCGTAGATTGAAATGGCGACCATTTCTAAAATCAAAAACGTTGAGCCAAGTGCAAAGAACTGCTCTTGAACGTTGGCATTAGCATCAACAAATTGCGGTAAGAAAGCAGTAAAGATAAGAATCGCTTTCGGGTTGCCAGCGGCAAGCGTAAATTCTTGCTTCGCAAGCCCTGCGTAGTTGCGCGAGTTGTCCAAATCAGAGATCGGGCTGGACTCTGAACGCCAAAGGTTAAATGCAATCCAAAGTAGATACAGCGCCCCTACCAGCTTTATTGCTAAAAATAGCATTTCTGACGTATACAAAATCACGGCCAAGCCAGATGCAGACAACGCAATCATTGCTGAAAAAGCGGCAATTCTGCCTAAACTGGCTACAAATGCGGCCCTAAATCCGTAGCAGCGGGCGTTGTTCATTGCCAATAAATTGTTTGGGCCTGGAGCCATATTGAGAGCGAAGCAAGCAGGAATAAAAAGGAGAAGCTTCCAAATATCCATAATAAAATGGTCTTAGTGAGTTATTTTGGTTAGTACCCTAACATCTGCCATTAAAGTGAGTAAACCACAAACCAATCTTAAAGCAACTCGGCGTCAAATCGTGCCGTGCGAGCTTGAACTAACGTGCAGTTCGTTTCTGCCATCAACTCCGCTAAGGTGATGTTTGGGTTTTGTCTCACCAAACGTATCAACTTCACGTCCAAAGGTTCCAACTTGTCTTGGTGAGCGAGTAGAGCTTGCTCGATCTTGTTGATCGCAAAGCGCATCACCTCTGCCTCTTCGCTTTTAAGATGATCTAAAAACGCTTTTACATCCAAAGCCTCGCCTGAGATCTGCCAGTTACGAGATCGCCTAATTCGCTTAAGATCGCACTTTTTTTCTGCTGCTAGTGTTTTCGCTCGCTTGGCATGGTCGCCCCCAATACGGTGAATCAAGGATGGGAGCGAAATCGTAATCTTCGTCTCTTTCACCGCCTTTTCTTTCATCGTCTTAGCCCTCAACCACCGACACATTCTCGCCAACCCAAGCTAACAATTGTTTTGCCGCTTTGGATAACACTTGATTTTGACGTACGATGTAGCCGAAATCAGTGTTTGGAAAACTTGGCAAAGGCGTAACTTCTCGGGAAAGCTTTAATCTCGGATCGAGCGAGAAATCCGGCACAATAGCAGTCCCAAACCCCGCTTCCGCCCAGTCAATTTGAGCTTCCACACTACCCACTTCCATCACGCGATGCTTAGGCAGATTTAACTCAGGCAAAGACGCATCAATCAGCTCTCGGGTTCGAGTATCGTGCCCTAGCAGAATCAGCGTCTGGCTCTCTTTTCGATTGTCCTGCCACTCAAAAATGTTATCGCCAAACGCACACCAGTGAATCTGCGTGAGAGGCGTAAAATGCAGCGGTTGACTCTCTTTTTGTGCGATAACAAAGCCGATATCGGCACGCGCACTTTTCACCAAATCCACCGCTTGAGAAGACGTGGTATTGAACAATGCCAAATCGATACCCGGGTATTCACTTTTGAATTGCTGAAATGGTTTGATAAGCAGTAAACGTGAAACAATATCGCTCGCCGCAATAGAAAGCGTCCCCTGCGTAAGATCGTTGATGGCATTGAGATCCGACTGACAAATTTGCAGCTCATTAAGCATCCGCTGCGCCGTAGCTAACAAACGCTTCCCCGCTTGCGTCAACTGCACAGGATTTCGCTCAATCAGTTTCGTGCGCGTAGCCTGCTCCAACTGCTTGATATGCAAACTTACGTTCGGTTGCGTCATGTGCAGTTCCGTCGCTGTTTTGCCGAAATGTTTTACCTCTGCAAGAGTTACGAAGGTTCGCAGCCAGTTCAAATCTAACATTGCCAATTCCGATATGAGATTCTTATCAAGTTAATGAGTATAATTAATTTCTCTTATTATGGCGAACACCTTAAGATTTTTGCATCTGTTTTTGGAGATTAAATTATGTCGTCTATCGTTGTTGTGGGTGCAAACTGGGGTGATGAAGGCAAAGGCCGCATCGTTGACTTTTTGGCAGAGCAAGCTTCTGCGAGCATTCGTTTCCAAGGTGGTAACAACGCGGGTCACACCGTGGTTAACGGCCTAGGTACGTTCAAGCTGCACCAGCTTCCAAGTGGCGTATTCAACCCTGACTGTTTGGCAGTGTTAGGTCCGGGTATGGTTATCAGCCCTGCGTTGCTGTCTCAGGAAATTGCGGAAGTTGAAGAAGCGGGCGTAAAAGTGAATATGTGCATCTCTGATCGCGCGACACTGTGTCTACCTCTACACGCACTAGAAGATACGCTAGAAGAACAGCGTTTAGGCGACAAAGCATACGGTTCAACTCGCCAAGGTATTGCACCTGCGTACGGTGACCGCGTGATGAAGAAAGGCATTCTTGTTGGTTGGTTGAAGCAACCAGAAGTATTGGTTGAACGCCTTCAATTCATGATGGATTGGAAACTGCCACAACTGCGTGCACTTTACCCGACGTTCGAGTTTGAACAAACCGCTGAAGAAATGGCGAACTGGTTGCTAGAAGTGTCTGCACCTTGGCGCGATTCAATTTGCAACGTAACGCTTCCTCTAAAAGAGCTACAAGCAAAAGACAAAACACTATTGTTCGAAGCACAGCTTGGCGCGGGTCGTGACCTTGTTTACGGTGAGTACCCTTGGACAACATCTTCTAACGTTGTATCAATGTACGCGGGTATCGGTAGTGGCCTTCCGGCACTTCGTCCTGAACGCGTGATTGCGGTTGCAAAAGCATTCAGCTCATCAGTAGGTACTGGTACGTTGATCACTGCAATGGAAGAGCAAGATGCTTTCCGCGAACTTGCTGGCGAGTTCGGTGCAACTACGGGCCGTCCACGCGACATGGGCTACTTCGATGCAGTCGCTACGAAGAACGGCGTTGAACTGCAAGCAGCAACTGAAATTGCGCTAACGAAAGTAGACTGTTTGACAGGCCTTAACGATCTAAAAATCTGTGTTGGCTACGAAGGCGACCACAGCGAAAACCCAATCTGGCCTCAAACTGCAGCACTAGCACCAATCTACGAGAAAATGGAAAGCTGGAGCGAAGACATCACAGGTTGTCGTAAGTTTGAAGAGCTACCAGTAGCAGCACAGAAATACGTTCTACGCATTGAAGAACTGATGGGCGTACCAGTAAAAATGGTCTCTGTTGGTCCAGGTCGTGAACAAATGATTATGCGATAAGATGTGAAACGATACCAACTCTGACTGGTATCGCACATCATTGGCAAGCGGCTTATCTGTTCCGGGGTAAAGCCGCTTTTTTTTGCGCTATGTTTGCAGACCATTTAATCTTCTAAAAGCTTAACTCCTATCCTCCTTCCCTTTACATCTCTTAGCAAAACACGCCCTCACTTCTTACTTACAGATCCATCACTGGTATTTCGTTCAATGTTGAACAGGTTGCTGGTACATCTCACTTGTTAAAGAAGCACGTTAATTAGGTTAACTGGTTGATTTGATATTCTTTAAGTGATTAGTTGATCACGATTTTCATCTGCAATTTGTTGAGCTTGTGCTCAAAAATTCTCCCGTTCTGTTTTTAGGATAGAGGTTGTTCCCCAACCAACATCTAACCTAAAAGCAGGTGATTCCCATGACAAAAAATCTTTTCCGCCTCAGTACGATTACCCTTGGTTTGTGCCTCAGTTCTTTGTCGTTCGCCCAATCCGATCTTCCTAATATCAAAATCCTCGCGACTGGCGGCACCATCGCTGGCGCAGGTCAATCTGCCACTGAGTCGAACTACACCGCAGGTAAAGTTGGCGTCGAATCATTAATTTCTGCTGTGCCGAGCATGACCAACATTGCGGATATTTCTGGTGAGCAAGTCGTCAGCATCGGCTCTCAAGACATGAACGATGAGGTATGGCTGAAGTTAGCGAAAAGGGTTAACGAGCTGCTCGCTCAAGATGATGTTGACGGTATCGTCATCACCCACGGTACGGATACATTGGAAGAAACCGCATACTTCCTTGATTTAACGGTGAAGAGCGACAAGCCCGTTGTGATCGTGGGCGCGATGCGACCATCCACCGCCATGAGTGCCGATGGCCCGGTCAATTTATACAATGCTGTTGTTACTGCAACCGATGAGGACTCAAAAGGCCGCGGCGTGCTAGTGGCAATGAATGACACTATTTTCGATGCGCGAGATGTAACGAAGACCAACACCACCTCAGTAAGTACGTTCCAATCTCCAAATTTTGGCCCTCTTGGCTACATTCACAACAGCGATGCAAAGTACCAAAGAAGCCCTGAACGTAAACACACCACAGAAACCCCATTCGATGTATCAAAACTCAACACACTACCTAAAGTAGGCATTGTTTATAACTATGCGAATGCGTCGAGCTTGCCAGTCAAAGCCTTGGTTGATGCCAAGTTTGACGGTATTGTGAGTGCTGGTGTGGGTAATGGTAACTTGTACCACACGGTCTTTGATGAGCTAGAAAAAGCGAGCAAAGATGGCATTGTTGTCGTCAGAAGCTCTCGCACGCCAACTGGCTCAACGACTTTGGACGCAGAAATTGATGATGATAAATACGGCTTTGTTGCATCAGGCACGCTAAACCCACAAAAAGCACGTATTTTGCTGATGTTGTCACTCACGCAAACGAAGAGCTATCAAGACGTTCAGAAGATGTTCCAGTACTACTAAGGAACAATTATATAAGCTGATAATTGATAACCAGTAATACGTAAAGAGGAGGTTGATAGCAACCTCCTCTCATCCAAGTGACTAGCCGAACAAACGGCGTTTCATTCCGGCTCTCTCAAGAATGCGCGTTGAAATTTCTTCTACCGACAATGACGACGTGTTGATGTAAGGAATCGCTTCTCTTCTGAATAAAGCTTCAACCGTGTCCAACTCCAACTTGCATTGCTCTTCACTGGCATAGTCGCTGCCCGACAGACGATTCTCACGAATCTCATTCAAACGTTCAGGCGTAATGGTTAAGCCAAACAGTTTGTGGCGATGCACCTCGAACTCTGGCAACAAACGCATCATCTTGACGTCTTCGGCAATAAACGGGTAGTTCACCACGCGCAAGCCAAACTGCATCGCCATGTACAAACTGGTTGGTGTTTTGCCGCTGCGCGATACACCAAGCAGAATGATATCAGCCTGTTCCAAGCCTTTCAGTGTAATGCCATCGTCGTGAGCCAAGGTGTATTCGATCGCCGCAATACGGTCAAAATAGGTATCGGAATCTTTCCCTACACTGCGAGAGCGCTGCAACTTCGGGGCGGGTGCCATCTGAATGTCGTCTTGCACCTTTTGTACAATGCTTTCAAGCACATCGTAGCTGTATGCCGGAGCTTCTAGCAGCATTTCGCGTACACCAGGCACCACAATCGAGAAAAACACCAACGGTTTAACGCCGTTGCGTTGGTAGGATGTTTCAATTTCTTTAACAACATCCGCAACTTTGTCTTGGCTTTCTACAAAAGGAAAGGTTTTTTCATTAGGAATGAAAGGAAATTGACCAAGAACAACATGGCCCAATGTCTCACATGTTATCGCCGTACCGTCAGAAACATAGAACACATCACGACTTTGGTTATTTATTTGCATTTCTGTTTAATTTTTCAAAATCTTTTGAGTAGGATGGTAAACATAATATTAATAAACCAGTTTGGCTTTCAGTTAGGTTCCCCACAGCTTTTAAAATTCGTCAGAATTTTTTTGAGCCAGAACGTAATCGTTTGCCTTTGACATCAATTGAGACAAATACTTTGTTTGGATTGATTTAAGTCCCCCTACTAAGCTGCAATGTTTCTGGAGAAAGACATGCAAAAGAACACCCTCTGGTTCAATGGCCTATCCATGGATGATGTCGACAAAGTCGGCGGTAAAAATGCTTCACTTGGCGAAATGGTTTCTAACCTTGCTAATGTTGGCGTATCAGTACCAAATGGCTTTGCGACAACCTCATACGCGTTTAACCAATTCCTTGACCACGAAGGTTTGGATGAGCGTATTCACCAATTACTTGATGAACTGGACGTTGACGATGTTGAAGCTCTGCGTAAGACAGGCGCTACCATCCGTCAATGGGTATTACAAGCCCCTTTCCCTGCGGATCTTGAACAAGAAATTCGCAATAATTATGAAGAACTTATCGAAGGCAACACTGAGCTTTCGGTAGCGGTTCGCTCTTCTGCAACAGCGGAAGACCTACCAGATGCCTCTTTTGCTGGTCAGCAAGAAACGTTCTTGAACGTGAAAGGCATCGACGCAGTACTAGAAGCCACAAAGCACGTTTACGCTTCTCTATTTAACGACCGTGCGATCTCTTACCGTGTTCACCAAGGTTTCGACCACCGTGGCATCTCGCTATCTGCGGGTATCCAACGCATGGTTCGTTCAGACAAAGCCTCTTCTGGGGTTATGTTTACGCTAGACACTGAATCTGGCTTTGACCAAGTCGTGTTCATTACATCGTCTTGGGGCCTAGGTGAAATGGTTGTTCAAGGCGCGGTAAACCCAGACGAGTTCTACGTTCACAAGCCAATGCTTGAAGCGGGTGAGCACCCGATCGTTAAGAAAACCTTTGGTTCAAAGTTGATCAAAATGATCTACTCAAACAACCAAGAGATCGGCAAGCAAGTTGATATCATCGATACGTCAGAAGAAGAGCGCAACACCTTCTCTCTAAACGAAGAAGAGATCAAAGAGCTGGCTAAACAAGCGATGATCATCGAGAAGCACTACCAACGTCCAATGGACATTGAGTGGGCAAAAGATGGTATCGACGGCAAGTTGTACATCGTTCAAGCACGTCCAGAAACCGTATGTTCTCAAACAGAACAAAACGTGATTGAACGTTACGAACTGAACAACAAAGCCGATGTGCTTGTCGAAGGCCGTGCTATCGGTCAACGCATCGGTAAAGGCCCAGTACGTTTGGTTGATTCTCTAGACCAAATGTCACTGGTTCAAGAAGGCGATGTGCTTGTCACAGACATGACTGACCCAGACTGGGAACCAGTGATGAAGAAAGCATCGGCAATCGTCACTAACCGTGGTGGACGTACGTGTCACGCAGCAATCATCGCTCGTGAATTAGGTATTCCTGCTATCGTTGGTTGTGGCGACGCGACAAGCAAACTGACCGATGGTGCAACCGTAACCGTCTCTTGTTCAGAAGGTGAAACAGGTTACGTTTACCAAGGCGACTTGGATTTTGAAGTAAAACGCTCTTCTGTTGATGAACTGCCATTGTTGCCAACAAAAGTGATGATGAACGTGGGTAACCCTGATCGCGCGTTCGACTTCGCACAAATTCCAAACGAAGGTGTTGGTCTTGCTCGTCTTGAATTCATCATCAACAAGATGATCGGCATTCACCCGAAAGCACTGTTGAACTTTGACGCTCAAAGCGATGAGCTGAAAGCGGAAATCAAACAGCGCATTCGTGGTTACAAAGATCCTATCGATTTCTACGTAAGTAAACTGACGGAAGGCATTGCGACCATCGCTTCTGCTTTCTGGCCAAAACGCGTCATTGTTCGTATGTCTGACTTTAAGTCGAACGAATACAGCAACTTGGTTGGTGGTAAAGCGTACGAACCGCACGAAGAAAACCCAATGCTAGGCTTCCGTGGCGCGTCTCGTTACATTTCCCCAGTGTTTGAAGACTGTTTCGAGCTAGAAACGCAAGCCATCAAACGCGTTCGTAACGAAATGGGCCTGAAGAACGTTGAAATCATGATCCCATTTGTGCGTACGCCAAGCGAAGCCGCATCGGTTATCGATTTGCTAGCGAAGTTTGATCTGCGCCGTGGTGACCAAGGTCTGAAAGTCATCATGATGTGCGAACTGCCATCAAACGCAGTGCTTGCCGATGAGTTCTTGAAGTACTTTGACGGCTTCTCTATCGGTTCAAACGACATGACTCAGCTGACGCTTGGTCTAGACCGTGACTCTGGCGATGTAGCTCACCTATTTGATGAGCGTAACGCAGCGGTGAAAATCATGCTGAAAATGGCGATTGATGCTGCAACCAAAGCTGGCAAGTACGTAGGTATTTGTGGTCAAGGCCCATCAGATCATGAAGATTTGGCAGAATGGTTGATGGAGCAAGGCATTAGCTCTGTTTCACTCAACCCAGACACCGTTATCGACACTTGGTTACAGCTAGGTAAAGTTAGCAAGTAATTTGCCGAAAGGAAGCCACTTAACACAAGGGCTCCTAAACCAATGAGACAAAGCCCTCAAGCTGCGGTTTGAGGGCTTTTTTGTTGGGCTTCTATCACGCTCTTGTCAAGGGTACGTGAGTTCGTGACGTCAATCCCAACCTAGAATCATCGTCAATTTTCCCTATCCAAAATTTCACCTAAAATGAAATAAAACCGACCACGTTTAGGACGAGCTCTGATGAAAAAGCCGATCGTTATCTTAACCACACTTATGTTACTCACCTCTCCTGCTCATGCAGATTGGGACGAGATATCCAACAAAATGTCTGAGCTAGGCGAAGCGGTTTCGGATACTGCGCAAGATGTTTGGGACGACACTAAAGCCTTTTCAAAACAAGCGTGGCAAGATTTCACGAATTGGTCCGAAGAAGCAATCAATACGGCTGGCGAGTGGACAGATGCCAGTATCGAAAAAAGCAAAGAATGGATAGATTCCGCAGACAAAAAAATTGATGAGTTGATGGAAGGCGACACGCCAGAAGAAGCGCGTCAAGCGATTGATTTGATGGCCGATAGCACCTTACTCAAACTCTTTAATGAAAAACCAGAAGCGAAAGCGATTTACGATAAAGCTTACGGCTACGCCGTTTTTGACTCTCGCAAACTCTCTTTGCTTTTCCACACTAATTCAGGCTCTGGTGTGGCGGTAGATAAGACCACCGAAAAACGCACCTACATGAACATGTTTGGTATGGGGGTTGCGCTAGGGCTCGGCGGCAAGTTTTATCAGCAAGTGGTTTTGTTTGAAAGCAAACAAGACTTCGATACGTTCGTCAACGAAGGCTGGGAAGCGACCAGCGAAGCTTCAGCAGTTGCAGGCGAAGATACCGAAGAGTTCTCTGCACAGTTCAACAGCGGCGTTGCCGTTTATCAGCTCAACTCAAAAGGCTTACTTATCGATGCGAATGTATCTGGTTCAAAATACTGGGTAAATGAAGAGCTCACCAACGCCCAGTAATTTACCTGCTCTGGTTGAAAACACTTCACAACAACGAATGGTTTCACAGGAATTGATAAAAATCTGATCATTAAAAATCATAGAATTAACAATCGAGAACGCAAAACTGAGTACCTGAGCAACTTTTTAGGGGGAAGTCACGAGAAGATGGTGACTTCCCTTTCTCGTTGGATTGCTTTTGGTTATGCTTGCGCAAAATTAAATCATGTCAACTCGATGATCGCATGCCTAACCAAAACTTTAACGCGCAACTCGCAGAAGCAATTTCTGCTTTAAACACGCCTAACTTCACCCCAAAATTGATGAGCGTGATTCACTCAATTTTCGATTTTGATTGCGCGATCATTCTTGGTTACCGAGAAGGCAAACATCCGATCTATCTTTATGACTCGATTGAAAATGAACGTGAGTTGCTATTTCAACGTTACCTGACCAACTCATTTCAAAACGATCCGTTTTTCCAAAACCTCAACCAGAACAAGCAACAAGGCATCTTCACCCTAAAAGATGTGGCGAAAAAAGGCATCGAGTATCAAACGTATCGAAAGCAGTTTTACGATCAAACAGGTTGGAAAGATGAACTCAGCATGCTGGTAGAAATCGAATCCGGTCGTTGGGTAATTCTCTATTTTGGCTGTTTGCGTGAAGGTAAACGCTTCTCTGCCGCGCAAATCAACAGCTTGCGCTCGCATTTTTCTGTTCTTCAATCGCTGTGCCAACAGCATTGGAAACAAGCCGAGTTTAACTTATCAGAGCCCGTAGTTCGCCCAGACGCCTACACAGGCAATATGAAGGTTGCCATTGAGCAGGCGTTAAGCTCATTTGGCATAGAGTCACTGACTCGACGGGAGCAGGAAGTCGCTTCTCTCCTTGCTCAAGGATTTGATACTAAAGAAATTTCTGCGCATCTTCATCTTGTTCAAGGCACAGTAAAAAACCATCGAAAGCGCATCTATTCTCAGCTTAATGTTTCATCGTTGAGTGAGCTGTTTCAATTGTTCCTCAACCACCTGATCATGCACTCAAAATAGAAAACCATCCCTTTAGGGATATATCGGCAAAAGGTGTCGCGTTTTAGTCTGAATACAACAATCACTAAAACAGACAAAAAGAATGACGACACCATTACTGCAAGATTTACAAGATCGTGGTTTGATTGCACAAGCCAGCGATTTGGAAGAAATTCAGACACTTCTCTCACAGCCTCAAACCGTTTACTGCGGCTTCGATCCTACTGCAGGCAGCTTGCACATCGGCCACCTCGTGCCTTTGATTATGCTTAAGCGCTTTCAAGATGCCGGACACCAAGCCGTTGCTCTGATCGGTGGTGCAACGGGCATGATTGGCGACCCAAGCTTTAAAGCGACTGAGCGCAGTCTGAACTCAGCGGAAATCGTCTCAGGCTGGGTTAACGATCTCTCAAACCAAATTCAACAGTTGATGAATCACCAATTGAGCAAGCCAATGATCATGGTGAACAACGCTGACTGGATGAAAGCAATCAATGTGATCGACTTCTTCCGCGATGTGGGTAAGCACTTCTCGATCAATACTATGATCAACCGAGAATCGGTAAAACAACGCCTGCAACGCCCTGACCAAGGTATCTCCTTCACCGAATTTAGCTACGCTCTGCTGCAATCGTACGATTTTTCCGAGCTAAACCGTCAATACGGTTGCCGTTTGCAAATCGGTGGCAATGACCAATGGGGGAACATCGTTAGTGGGATCGATTTAACTCGTCGTCAAAATGGTGAGCAAGTATTTGGCTTAACTCTGCCGCTGATCACCAAATCCGATGGCACCAAATTTGGCAAAACTGAAGGTGGTGCAGTATGGCTAGATCCTAGTAAGACCTCTCCTTACGCGTTCTACCAGTTCTGGCTTGGCGCAGAAGACGCCGACGTTTACCACTTCTTGCGTTACTACACATTCTTGAGCTGCGAAGAAATTGCCAGCATTGAAGCGCAAGACCAAGCAAGCCAAGGTAAACCGCAAGCACAACGTATTCTCGCTGAGGAAATGACGCGATTTGTTCATGGCGAAGAAGGACTAGCTAGTGCCGAGCGCATCACTCAAGCTTTATTCAGCGGTAATGTGCAACAACTGAGTTTGGGTGAATTAAAACAATTGGAGTTGGATGGTTTACCAAGCATTGAGAGCGCACAACAAGATTTGGTTGAGCTGTTGATTGAGTCGGGCTTAGCAAGCTCAAAGCGTGTTGCACGCGAACACATCAGCAACAACGCCATCAGTGTAAACGGAGAAAAAGTGTCGGCTGATAACCCGAGTTTGAGCTTCCCACTGTTCGATCAATACTGGTTATTGCAACGCGGTAAAAAGCACTTTTGCCTCGTAAAGCGGGCCGCGTAGCAACACTCGCAGTACAAAACCTATAAAAATTCCCCTCACCACTTTCGTGATGAGGGGAATCCAAACTTGAACGATTTTAAGCCTAACAATAGGCAAAGACGTCGCTTATTGCGTTCTTAAACGTTGCCAGTACTTTTCGTAAATCGCTAACGTTTCTGCGCCAACATCATTAATAAACTCGCCTTTTTTCATGTCTTCTGATGAAGGGAAAATCGTACGGTTGTTTTTCAACTCTTCTGGCAATTTGTCACGCCCAGCGTTCGTTGCCGAAGCATAACCCAAACTGGTCACGATTTCCGCTTGGTTCTCTGATTGGTACATAAAGTTAATAAATTTATGCGCCAATGCTTTGTTTTTACTTCCAGACGGAATAGTGAAGTTGTCCATCCACAATACCGCCCCCTCTTCCGGCATCACGAACCTCAGCTCAGGCATTTCAACCTGCCCTTGGAATGCGTTGCCGTTCCATTGCATGCCGACCGATGTTTCACCGGACACGTAAGGGACTTGAGGTGCATCTGAGTTGTACAGCAATACGTTATTTTTCAGTGCCACTAAAGAATCGAAAGCCTGTTTGATTTCTGCTTCATCTTTGGTGTTCACGCTATGGCCATTTTTCTTCAGCGCCATACCGAACACATCGCGAACGTCATCAATCAGCATGACTTGTTGTTCGTATTGTGACTCCCATAAGTCAGCCCATTTTGTCACTGGTTGCTCAACCATGGATTCGTTGTAGCTGATCCCGGTAATGCCCCAAATATAAGGCAGAGAGTAATCATTTTTCGGATCGTGCGCTTGGCCAAGTAAGCCGTCCATTGTGTCTTGCATGTTTGGCACTTGAGCGTGATCTATTTTCGAAAGCAGCCCTTCTCGACCCATTTTTTCAATGAAGTACGCAGAAGCAAAAACCACATCGTAACCAGAGCCTTTTAGCAATTTTAGCTTGGTGTACATTGATTCATTATTCTCAAAGGTCGAATAATTAATCGTAACGCCTTCTTGTTTTTCGAACGCTTTTAACGATGCTTCCGGCAAATAGCCACCCCATGCATAAACGTTCAACGTTTTGCTATCTGCATGAGCAAACATGCTGAGCACAAGAGCACTCAGCCCCAATCCTTTGATGATTAATTTCATGGTATGCGATCCAACCAGTCCAGCGACGCGCTGGGATTCGGGTGCATAATTAGGTAATTGTTACCCAATTGAAAGAAAATTTAATTAATCTTTAACAGCAAAAATATTTATCGAATTTATAAAATTAATGCGCATTTTTAATAGCGACTGTGCATACCAAAATGATGAGACATTCCATCTTCCATTCGACCACCTTTCCAGCCACCAGCACCGAATAAATGAAGCACATCTTGAGCGGTATAGTCGACACCAGCGAAGAAGTCATGCGCCACATCAGAGCGGATGGCTTGCAACTCCGGTTGGTTTTCCAAATCAAGATCTTGCGGATTCGCATACAACGCCAACGCAATTTTTTGTTGGCACGCGCTTAACTCGCTGGTGCTCGTCTTTACCTGACCGACGGAAAAGTACTCACGACTGCCGTATCCCACCATCAATCTGGTACTCATAAGCTTAATCACTTTCTTAATGCGGCGACGTTGTATAAATCTCAACATGTTGAAGTCCTTATTTATATTTCGATAATTAATAATAAGTTTTGTATACCACACATCAATACTCTAGAGTGTCAGGGTTTAGCACGGCACTCAAAGAGTATGGAGTTCAAGAGTGAAAATTGACGATCTAAAACTGTTCACCAAAGTCGTCCAACTTGGCAGCTTTACAGCGGCAGCCAATGCTTTGGACTTGCCACGAGCAAATGTAAGTCGACGCATTGGAGAACTAGAACGTTACCTCGGAACGCAACTTTTTCACCGCACCACTCGCAGCCTTTCGTTGACAAACAAAGGCGATGCCTACTACCAAGATCTACAAAAAGTACTCACCTTGCTTGATTCGGCAAACCAGCAAGCCAGTAACGAAAGCATCGAGGTCAGAGGCAAAATCAAACTTGGCCTTCTGCCAGAAACCTATGAACATCTTCAACCCATTTTGTTTGAATTTCAGGATCAATACCCGCAGGTCGAACTCGACATTCGCAATATCAACAATGGCTTTATTGATATGTTTCAGCAGGGGTTGGACATCGCGCTGCACGGCGGCATGCTGTTTGATTCAGACATTGTCGCGAGAAAGATCTTAACGCTAGACCGATGTGTCGTTGCCTCACCGAACTATCTTCAAACTCACGGCACGCCCGCCACATTAGAAGAGTTGAGCGATCATCAGTGCATTTGTTTTCGTTGGCCAAATGGCAATGTCGACAACCTTTGGCATTTTCAGGAACAAAACGTAGCGCTCAAACCGAAACTCATTTCCAACAACATCGGCTTTATTAAAAGCTCCACAGTGCTTGACCGCGGCATCAGTTATATCCCAAAACTGTTGGTAAAAAATGAGCTCGAATCCGGTGCATTGGTGCAAGTATTGTCTCAATATGCTGTCACAGAAGAAACGGGGTGGTTGCTCTATCCTCAACCGAAAACGCTAAACCAAGCCAGCCGGTTACTTATTGAACATTTGTGCAATAAAATCCCAAAACTTTTGTAGTTTGCATTTATTGTCATAAAATTTGTGACATTGAATCATGCGCACGCATGATTATCTGAACATCTGTGAATTATAAGATGGCGCCGAAATTATGGAGCCATCTTATGAATCATCAAATCAAAACCGCTGCGCTGAGCACTATCGCGCTCTCTCTACTCGGCTGTAATCAAGCTCAACCTCAGGTTGAGGAGCCAAGCGCATCCAGACCCGTTCAAGTGATTGAAGTCAACGAAAGGAATGAAGAACTCAATAAATCATTCAGCGGGATCGTAAAAGCAAAAGAAACCGCCTCACTCTCTTTTCGTGTACCCGGCACCGTGGAAAGCGTGTTCGTAAATAAAGGCAGCGTGGTAGAAAAAGGCCAAGTCATTGCCACGCTGGACAAGCACGACTACCAAGTTTCACTAGAAGAATTACAAGCGCGCATGTTAGAAGCGCAATCAGCACACAAACTCGCGAAAGCCGAGTTAAAGCGCGTAAAACAAGCAACTTCTGATGATGCCATTGCCAGCGTAAACTTAGACCGAGCCATCAGCAGCTACGAACGTAGCCTCTCTGCCGTCAAAGTGGTTGAGAAAAACATCCAACGTGCAAAAGATGCCCTACGTTACACCACTCTACGTGCACCATTCACTGGCATTGTTGCCGACGTTTCTGTTGATCCACATGAGCAAACCTTGCCGGGCGGCAGTGTTGTGTCAATTCAGCAAGAAGACAGCTGGGAAGTGGACATCGACGTGCCGGAAAATATGATTGCGCAATTCGCACTAGGTCAGCCAGCATCGTTGACTTGGTATGATTCGGAGCAATCCTACCAAGCAACCGTGGCAGAAATCGCGCCGAAGAAACACTTGCTCAAACAAACCTATACCGTCACGCTAGACATCGATTCGATTTCCAGTGCGCTATTCAACGGTAAAGCAGTCACGGTTAATACCGCGCTCAACACCAGTCACTCAAGCCATTGCTTTCCTTACTCTGCAATTTTGGGTGAGAAACAAACTCTACACGTGAATGTGGTTCGTGATGCGGTTATTCATTCAGAGCCGGTCAACCTTGACTCTATCGACGCATACCAAGCGTGTGTGACCGGAAGTTTTGAGCAAGGCGATTATGTGGTGATCAGCGGTAGCCATTATCTGAGCGAGGGCGATGCCGCCCCAAACCTGACCATCAAGACGTTGTAGGTGCGAATCCATGATCAATTTAGCTGAATTCGCGATTCGCCAACGTAAGTTCGTTCTGTTCTTTATCGTATTGAGCGTGATCGCTGGCATCTATTCTTACTTCGACTTAGGCAAGTTGGAAGACCCGAGCTTTACGGTAAAAACTGCGGTAGTCGTGACCCTTTATCCGGGTGCATCTGCCGAAGAAGTCGAGCACCAAGTCACCGATACCGTGGAAACCAAGTTGCAGGAAATGGCAGAGTTGGATCGCTTGCGCTCATTGTCTCGCCCAGGTTTGTCTATGGTCTTTGTTGACCTCAAAGAGAGCCTTAATTCCAAAGCACTTCCGCAGGAATGGGACTTATTGAGACGCAAAGTGGACGATGTAAAACTGCAGCTGCCTTCCAGCGCGCAGATCAGCGTAGTGCAAGACGAGTTCTCTGAAGTCTACGGTATGCTTTTCTCTATCCACAGCACAGATGCTGCGCCAGAAGAGTTGCGTCGCTACGCCGAAGAGCTACAACGCCAAATCAAAGCCGTCGACGGCATCAAAAAGATCGAGCTACACGGCGTTCAACCTCGCGTTGTGCACATCGATATGCCAGACGAGCGCTTGGCTCAATATGGTTTGTCGATCGCACAAGTTTGGAACCAACTGAGCACACAAAACAGCACGTTCGAAGCGGGAAAATTCGATGCAGGTACAGAACGTATTCGTATTGCGCAAACCAGTGAGTTTCAGTCTCTAGAAGACATTCGCAATTTAATCATCAATGGTGGCACCGGCGAGTTTGGCTCGGGGTTGATTCGTCTTGGTGACATCGCCGACATCACCATGGGTTATCAAACACCAGCATTGGCAGAAAACCGCTACAACGGAGAGCCCGCTGTCACCTTGGCGGTGAGTCCAGTTCAAGGCATTAACGTGGTGTCACTTGGCGATACGATTCAAGACATCATCGCTAACTACCAGGCAACGCTGCCGCTGGGTGTCGACATCTCGACCGTTGCTTATCAACCTGAAGAAGTACAAAAGTCTATCGACGACTTTGTTGGCAACCTGCTTGAAAGTGTCGCGATTGTTTTTGTGGTGTTGTTGGTCTTCATGGGTTTTAAGAGTGCGACCATCGTTGGCGCAAGCTTGCTCCTGACGATTTTGCTCACGCTTGTATACATGAACATCGCCAGCATCGATTTGCACCGTGTCTCGCTAGGTACGTTTATTCTCGCACTGGGCATGTTGGTGGATAACGCCATTGTGATCACCGATATGATGATCGCTAAGCTCAACAAAGGTATCGAGCGAACTCGCGCCGCGATTGATTCCGTCAAAGAAACCTCCGTGCCACTTTTAGGCGCAACTGTCATCGCGATTATGGGCGCAAGCCCAGTGTTGTTCTCCAAAACCGACTCCGCCGAGTTTGCGAGCTCTGTGTTCTACATTGTGGCATCGTCACTGTTGCTTTCATGGATCGTCGCGATGACGTTTACGGTATTAATGGCGTGGATGTTCATCAAGCCAAAAGCTAACAACGAAGAGACTAAACCGAGCCGTTATAAACAGTTGGTATTCTGGACGGTGGACAACCCGCGTAAAGCATTAGCCGCTTTGGTTCCGTTGATTTTAGTCACCGCCGTGGCAATCCCGTATGTGGCCGTGAACTTTATTCCTCAGTCGGATCGCTCAATTGTGTTTCTCGATTACTGGCTACCCAATGGTGCCAAGATTGAACAAACCTCGGCAGACATGCGCAAAGTTGAAGAATGGTTGGTCGCACAACCAGAAGTGGAAAGTATCTCTAGCTATGTCGGCACCAGTGCACCTCGCTTCTCGGTAACGGTAGAGCCTGAGCCGCTCGACCCTGCCTACGGGCAGATTCTGATCAACACCAAAGACTACGAGAGCATCAGTCACTTGGTAACGCGTGGCGATGATTGGCTGAAAGAGGCGTTTCCAGATGCCGAACCTCGCTTCCGAGCGCTGAAGCTGGCAACCAAAGATAAGTTCGCGGTTGAGGTGCGTTTTTCTGGTCCGGATGAAACCGTATTACATCAACTAGCGGCGGAAGCGAAAACGATTTTTGCTTCAAACCCTGATGCAAAATACATTCGCGATGATTGGCGCCAAGAAAGCAAAGTGCTCAAGCCGATTCTAAACCAAGACAAAATGCGTCAAGCAGGAATTAACCGCGCCGATGTCGCTTTCGCGCTAAAACGCGCATCAGACGGCATGCCGCTCGGACAAATGAACCTGAATGATGAGCTGATTCCAATTCAGTTACGTGGCACATCGCAAAACATGGCGTCACTAGAAACGCTACCTGTGCGCTCTCTACTTGGCTTTAACAGCGTTCCGCTTGGTCAAGTGGTGGATGGATTCGAACTGGTCACCGAAGAGAGCATGATTTGGCGACGCGACCGCGTGAAAACCATCACGGTTCAAGCGGGTGTGAGCCGAGACTCCACACCAGCGAACGTAAGAAATGCCATTAAAGATCAGGTTGAAGCTATCCAACTTCCGGCGGGTTACAGCATGGAATGGGGCGGCGAATATTACGATGAAGACAAAGCGGTCACCGACATCATGAAGCAGCAACCAAAAGCAATGCTGATCATGGTGATCATTTTAGTCGCGATGTTCAACGGCTTTAAGCAGCCAATCATCATCCTCGCAACGCTACCACTGGCAGCATCAGGGGCTGTGTTTGCTCTGCTTGGATTCGATAAACCATTTGGCTTTATGGCGCTGATCGGAGCCATCACGCTGACCGGGATGATCATCAAAAATGGCATCGTACTAATGGATCAAATTGAGCTCGAACGCGCAAATGGCAAGAGCTTGTCTGACGCGATCAAAGAAGCCACGGTCAACCGTACTATGGCCATTTCTATGGGTGCGTTAACGACTGCGCTCGGCATGATCCCGCTGCTGTCAGATCTGCTGTTTGACCAAATGGCGGCAACCATCATCGGAGGCTTGGCGGCCGCAACCATATTGTCACTGTTTGTCATGCCTGCGCTGTATCGCCTTGCTTACAAAGAAAAAGCACCGTCCACACAAACCAACGCTGAGCTAGAGGAGGCGTCATCGTGAAAAAATTCATTCTAACGCCTGTCGTTCTAGCCCTAAGTTTAGCGGGCTGTGCAGTGGGGCCAGACTACCAAGCATCGACCACCAGCATGGCAGAAACCTACTTGAACGCCGAAAATGCAGGGTTGAGTACCGATTCACAACACGTTGAGTTTTGGTGGACTAAGTTTCACGATCCGGTGTTGAATCAAATGGTTCAAGACATGCAGAGCCAAAACATTCCGCTGAAAGTGGCGGCCGAGCGGGTGAAAATGGCCAACAACTATAAAACCATGGTGGAGTCATTCAAGGTACCGACAATTAATCTCGGTGCGGGTTACATGAACTATCAGTTCAGTAAAAATGACTCTTCACTCGGTCCGATATTGAATCCACTCAGTGATTCCGTGTCGGGTCTGCCACCTCAAATTGGTAACGTCACCCTAATGGATAATCAGCACGATGGCGTATTTGCAGGCGCGAGTATCGCTTGGGAGGCTGATCTGTTTGGGCGCATCGACCGCCAAGCGAACGCGGCGCAAATTCGTCTCGAACAAGCTCAGATCTATCAAAGCGGCTTGAACACGGTGATCACAGCGGATTTGATTCACAACTACTTGCAATACCAAGGCGCGAGTGAGCGCCTTGAATTGGCAAAGTCGAACTTAGAAGATCAACGACGCACACTCGACCTCGTCGGAAAAGTCGTGCGCAGCGGCTACGGTTCTGATCTCGATTTAGCCCAAGCAAAGGCCACGCTTGCGGCGATGGAATCGCTCGTTCCGCAGTTAGAGATTGCACAACAAGCGCACAAACATCGTTTAGCAGTATTGCTTGGTGAGCCGCTAACGCAAGTCGAAATCCGTCTGTCTAAGCAACATAGTGTACCTGTCATGCAGGACATGGTGCCGGTCGGTTTACCTTCCGATCTGTTGAAACGTCGTACCGATATTCGCTTAGCCGAGCGCGAAATGGCCGCGCTCAATGAAGAGTTAGCAGCAAGCGTTGCTGATCAATATCCGAAGTTCTTTTTGACGGGCGCTCCGGGGTTGTCGGCGTCAAGCTTTGACGATCTTTTCAGTAGCGATTCTTTCGGTTGGATGGGCGCGGCAGGCGTAAGCTGGAACTTGTTCGATGGGGGGCGTGGCGAGGCAATTGAAGCCATCAACCAAGCGCGTTTTGATTCGGCGACATTGTCTTATCAACATACGGTAGAGGCGGCTTTGGCAGAAACCGAATCCACGCTGTTTACTTATGGTCGCAGCCAAGAAAATCAGCGCCGAATCGATGACGCATTGAAAGCCACCAATAACGCCGTCAACAAAGCCAAGTCACTGTACCGAGCAGGCTTGATTGATCACTTATCAGTTTTAGATGCGCAACGTCAGCAACGCATGATGCAAGATCAGCAAGTCGCGGCAAAGTTACAAACCGCACAAGCTACGATTGCGCTCTACAAATCACTTGGTGGTGATTGGACGCTACAACCAGAAGCACAACCCGAAACGAATGCCAAAGGTTAGGTTTCTTACAAACCTCACACCTTTGCATCATAACGGATGCCGTTAAATCGGTTAAAAAGAGGCCACTTAGATGGCCTCTTAGTTTGTGAGGCAAATATTTCTACCACCTATACCCTCTCTCGGTTGTATAATGCCGGCTCTGAAATATTTTGTTACGTTACTTCGGTAACCCCTGAGATTACAACATGAACAACAGCAGATGGGTCGGCTTGCTCGGCGGCACGATCGTTTTACTTTGCACATTTCTCCTCTTCGGATCTTCCGTTCATGCTGATTGGTACATGATGCCTGCAGAAGCAGTGAACGGCATCGCATTTACACTGGCTTTCGGGCTAGGGCTGAATAGCATTTTTGCCTACGTCACAGCATTCATTACGCTCGCTGCGTTATTCTACATTGGCTACGTTGTTGGCTACCGCGTTCATCAAAAGCTTAGGTAGAAACCTTAACTTTAAGACCATTTATCTCAACCCGCCTAACACTTAAGTTTTAGCTTTTATTCAATAAATTGGCTTTTGACCTACTTTTTATGCGGACATATTGAGATCGGAGCATTTTCCCGAAAACCGTATAGTTTTATGCCATGCTGCCTCATAGAATAGTTTATAAAAACGGCAGTAGGTATCGAGCAACTTTATGAAATGCAGTGTCGCATGCAGACGAGAACAACGCCCGAGAAAGCATATGCGCCCAGCATTTCCCAACCTAAACGGCGCACTTTCTGTGTTTCTCCCGTCCTCCATTCACACTCAGTCCATACAGACTTCTCTCCCTGACTGCCCATTATTTGCTGTTCCTAAGAGACATAACGATGGACAGAACGCAGTTCACCAAAATTTTTACGCGCTACTACATGCGCTCTACAAGTTTGGGGATTATTTTTACCCTATTCGCTTGTGCAATCAGAGGGGTTAATCTTGTTGTATACCTTCCTTACGTGTTATCCGCGAGCACTTGTTTTACTTACCTTTGGGCAAGTCGAACTTTCACGCTCGAGCAAAAACATCAATCTGTCGTCATTGCCCTAATCCTCGGTTACACCCTCACTTTTTACCTGTACTTTTTCTTAGGCGGACATTTTCTTTTTTCGTCGTTGGTGACGATCAACCTACTTTTGACCATGGTTGAGTTCGGTGTTTTTTGGTCGTTCTTTACCTACGCCTTATCAATGACTTTTTGCTTTTACATTGATTTGATAACGGCAGGGAATGACCCTTTTAAACTCCACGCTTTAAAAGAATTTTTCATTCAAAGTACGTTTTTATTTTTGTTCAACCTGTTTATTTACAAAGGGCTACGCTCTATCGAGTGTTATTGGCATGGCATTTGGCAAACACAATATGAACAGGTGGAAAAGCTTGAACGATTGCTCGAAATCGACGAGCTCACTGGGTGCTATTCCCGCTTTAAAGGCAATCAACTGATCGAACAACAGATTCAACGTGCCCAACCGTTTACTCTGTTGTACATCGATCTTGATGGCTTTAAAGCCGTGAATGATGAATTTGGTCACGACGCCGGAGATAAGGTGTTGCAGATCACCGCCCAACGTATTTTGCATCTGTTAGACGACGGCCAGTTCGCGACACGCATCGGAGGCGATGAGTTTATTCTGTGCCTGCCAAACATCGAAGACACCAAGGAGTTAGAACAGTTTCAGTCTTTGCTGCATCACGCATGCAGTGCACCCATTTTTATCCATTTTCAAAACGTTCACATCGGTTTAAGTGTTGGTATGGCTCGCTTTCCTCATGAAGGAAGCTGTAGCGATTCCTTAATTCAACATGCTGACCAAATGATGTACCTCACTAAAAGATCAAGAACATAAAGTTTTGGCTCGGTCCGAGCCGCTGAGAAGCACTCAAAAATATAATAATTTCAGGACGTAGATATATGGTTAGTAAGTTAGAATTTTCGCATGCAGTGGCTGCTATTCGAAAGGAAAGGGGGTTAACTCAAGGCCAATTAGCGGATGAGCTAGCCCGAAGTTACAGCGCTTTTGAAAGCTTAAATCAACCCACACTAAGCCAGTGGGAAAGCGGTAAAGTAACGCCCAGTTTGCTCAAGCGGCTTGCTTTCGCTCACTACATCGGCAAGCAGTATCAATACACCTCCAGCGAATACAAACGGGTCAAAGCTTCACAAAGCAAAAGCATCTATTTGAGCTTTAAAGACATTGTTTACGAATACCGTGTAACCGATGTGAAAAATTGCGCCCTTAGCCAAATCAGTTTGACGGAATATGAGCAAATTAACGCCGTACACAAACAACTGATCACGCCCGGCGGAATAGAAGACACGCTCAATCAATTCAATGAATCCCCCAGCAAGGCCCGCCTCTACTACTGTGAAGGCATGTTGGTTGGCCATTTGATTTATCAAGAGCTGAGGTCTGAATTTAGGATTCTCAGCTTTTGGCATTTAGGGCGCTCGATACTGAAGTACTTAGTCACCGACATTCTCCAAGTCATGGGAAATACGATCATCCATTTCCCGGTTCATGAGCCCGTGATTAAACAACTTCTCTTCGACATTTTTATTCGGGACTTCTATCAACATCGGCGAGTTACGTTCTTTAGAGCCCCCGCCACACAAATCTTCGGAAACCCCATGGTGAAATATTGCTTTGATGGGCTGTTAGACCTGGTGCTCTATCGCTTTCATCAAGTAGGAAATGAGTTTATGCAGTCTCGACAGGAGGTTCATTGATGATGAATACCAACACAACCAACAACACCGTCTTATTGTTCACCTTCAACAACATTCAAGGTCGCGGCTTGCAAACCGCTATTGAACAGAACCTAGAAAAACCCGTACTTTTAACCCAAGGCGCTGACGTCAATTTCCCTAGCACCCGCGATGAACACTATATAGCGATAGTCGATAGTTCTCTCCCTGAATTGCCAGAGGTCAAACAAACTCTCAGTGAGTTAGAGCACGTAGATGCGACTGTATTGGTCAACGCAGAACCGAATCTGAGGATCGAGAGCTTACTCACTTGGTCAAACTTGAAAGGTTTGTTCTATTTTGAGGATGATTTCGACAAGGTAATGATGGGGCTAAAAGGCATTTTGAACGGAGAGAATTGGCTCTCTCGCGATATTCTCAATCAACTGATTGGCCACCTATTGAGCCTAAACAATACCGTCGGTGAGCTAGAAACGAAACTCGAAATGGAACTGACCCGTCGTGAGCAGCAAGTGCTCTCCGCACTGTGTCAGGGTGGCTCAAACCTTGATATTGCCGATTCGCTCTTTGTCAGTGAGCACACGGTGAAATCGCACCTCTATAGTATTTTCCGTAAGCTCGAAGTCAAAAACCGCATGCAGGCCATTACGTGGGCAAAACGTAATTTGCTCTAGTGTGAAACAACAAAGGGAGCATGGAAGCCCCCTTTCAACGTTGAGTTTGTGTTTACTGCATCAAATGGTAAACCCGTAATGATGTCGACATCGCGTCCAGATCGTCTCCCAAAAACTCAATCATTACAGGCTGGTTCGCCAGAAGAGTGAGGCTGGAATCACTGAAACGACCTTGGGTATCACACTCCACATGTACAAAGAAAGCAGGCTTATCCGCAACCAATGTAATTTGGCGCCCCTCAATCGAGACATCAATATTGGCTTTCGCCATCGGCAACGTTTTCAGCTCATGAGTGCAAAACCATGTGTTGCTTATTCTGTCTTCACCGATTTGCGCTTCAACATAGAAGAAGCCTGACGTAAGTTCATCCTTCTCAAACGATTCATCCAATTGCCACAAAATCGTATTACTGTCTGCTATGACCGTCTGTTCTAAGCTCCAACATTGCTTTTCTTCCCCTTGCCAATCTACCCACTTGAGCTGAGCATTGACGCTTGCTGGCTCTTTGGCATCATTGAGCAAATGCAGGCTCAACTTGCCTGTATGCTCGGAAAATGCCAAATACTGCGGCGCAAAAAATCGCTTCGCATGGTAGTGCAACTGCTTCCAACGGCCACTGTACTCCAAGCTTGACCAAGAACTGACGGGCCAGTTGTCATTGAGCTGCCAATACAGCATGCCTCGACAAATTGGAGAAATCGCGCGCCAGTGATCACACGCGGTTTTGATGGCCATCGCTTGTTGCACTTGGCTCAAATACAACATCTGCTCAAAGCCTGATGGAAAACGGAAGTAACGAGTAAACATCTCAGTGATGATGCTGTTACCACGTGGATTCTTTTGGTGTTGCTCGAACGTTGGTGAAGTGATGTTCCAGTCTCGCTCGGGTACAAACTGCTTCACCTCCGCAAAAGACGGCCAAGATTGGAAGCCAAATTCAGAGCAAAAACGAGGATTGATGTTTAGATACGCGCTAAATGATTTACCCGAATGCCATACATCCCAAAAGTGCATGTCGCCTTTGCTATCATCGTGCCATGCGTCACCAAAATCCAACTCGCCATTGCAGGGAGAGCTCGGCCAAAAGCGGCGCGAATCATCTTGCTGAGTAATCACTTGTTCAATCATGCGATTGAGGCGGTCATAATTGACGGTGTATTTTACTTTGTTGTGCTTAGATTCGTCATACCAACCAATGGCACCAATCACTTCGTTGTCGCCACACCAAAGCGCAATGGAAGGATGCGCTTTAAGGCGAGGAATTTGGAATCGAAGTTCTTCTTCTACGTCTTTTAAAAACTCGTCGTTTGATGGGTACAACGAGCAGGCGAACATCATGTCTTGCCACACCAGCACACCGAGTTCATCACAAAGATTATAAAAGGTTTCACTCTCGTACTGACCGCCGCCCCACACGCGAATCATGTTCATGTTGGCATCAACCGCACTTTGCAATAGGTCTCGATAGCGGCGTTCACATTCTCGCCCCGGCATCGCATCGACGGGAATCCAGTTCGCACCTTTGGCATTAATAGGCGTGCCATTGACGATAAATTCCATCGCAGATCCATGTTCATCTGCCTGACTATTTAAGCTCAACTGACGAAGTCCAATCTTGCACGACAGCGTTTGCTCACCACAACCAACAGAAATGGTGTACAGATGCGCATCGCCGTAACCTGCTGGCCACCAGAGTTGCGGCTTTTGAACATGGAACTGACAGTGATAGTGACCACTTCCTTCGATTTGAATGAATTGAACTTCGCAATCAAATTCCACGGTAACATGATGGCTTTGGTTGTTGGTTTGCACTTCCACCAGCGCGTCTAAAATCACACTGCCATCGGCTTGCCATTGCTGCTCGGTTGAGACATTTTTTAACCAAATGTCGGTCACTACATCGATTTGGATGGGGTCGTAAATTCCCGATACCATCAAACAAATGCCCCAATCCCATCCAGAATGGCATTGTGTTTTGCGGATCAAATTCATGTGTGGAATTTGGTTGTTGCCCATTGCCGATGGAATAGGAAATGGCAGTTTTTTTGCTCTTGCGATACCTTCTAAATCCACCCGAGCAAACTCAACCCGAATTGTGTTAGTACCTTGTTTTAAATACGGTTTAACATCCACACGTTGCTGGGCAAACATATTGCTGCTAGTTAGTACTCGCTCACCATTGATAAAGAACTGAGCCAAAGTGTCAACGCGAGTCAGCGTCATCCAAATATGAGAAGCGCACAGCGTGGAGTCGCCCACTTCAAACTGTCGTTCAATATGCCAATCACACGCTTCGATCCAGCGGACTTTGGCTTCGTTATCAGCAAAATAAGGGTTGGGGATGAGCTCTGCTTGCAATAATGCCGAGACATTATCGCCGGGCAAATTCATAGGAATATCGATATCTGGACGCTGTGGTGAGGTAAGTTGCCACGTCCCGTTGAGTTCAATTTGAGCCATAGGGTAAGACCTTTAATTTTTATTAGAACAAGTTGGCTCAATGTAATTCTGATGAGTCCCTACAAGAATAAGGGGAATGTCATTTACAAACGAAATGCGGCGCACTTCACGCTAAAATTTCAATCAAAATCTCTGCAAAAAAATCAGAGGCTTGGCTAAAGTGTTAAAAATTAATCTAAATCTACGGTTATATTCGCTATCTCGACATGTTACCATCAGCGGCTTTTTGAACATCCTCACACTTTTCATCGACTTGATGTGAGGGGAAATGCACGGCTTCCGAGCCCTAAAAAGCGAAGTAATTATGTCAAATATGACGAATGCCGCCCCCCATACTCCTATTCAGGAAGCAGACTATTCTGCCATTCATCCCCCTTCCCTACTGAAACGCCTCGAACTCACCAATCCAGTATTCTGGTTGAGTGGTAGCTTCCTCAGTTTGTTCGTTCTGCTTGCATTGACGAACACCGAATCTCTAACCGCAATGGTTAACGCAGGCTTTGGGTTTGCGACAAAATATTTCGGAGCTTACTGGCAAGTATTGCTTCTTCTCAATTTCCTTATCGGTTTGGCTCTCGCGTTTGGTCGTGCAGGGTATGTACGTTTGGGCGGCTTAGCGAAACCAGACATCGACACATTTAAATGGCTGTCGATTGTACTGTGCACCCTACTCGCTGGTGGTGGTGTTTTTTGGGCTGCTGCCGAGCCAATTGCTCACTTTGTTACAGCGCCACCTTTGTATGGTGAAGCTTCACCAAAAACTTCTGCAATCAATGCATTATCTCAGTCGTTTATGCACTGGGGATTTTTGGCTTGGGCGATTCTCGGTTGCCTTTCTTCCATCGTATTGATGCATCTGCACTACGACAAAGGCTTGCCACTTAAACCGCGCACATTGCTTTACCCAATCTTTGGCGACAAAGCGATTCATGGCTGGATTGGTAACCTGGCGGATGCGTGCAGCATCATCGCCGTTGCCGCTGGCACTATCGGCCCTATTGGCTTTCTTGGTTTGCAAATCAGCTTCGCGCTGAACTCATTATTTGGTTTCCCAGATAACTTCATTACCCAAAGCATGGTGATTGTCGCTGCCATCGTGATGTACACGCTTTCGGCGCTAAGTGGCGTAAGCAAAGGCATCCAACTTGTGAGCCGTTACAACATCATCCTGTCGGTACTGCTGATCGGTTACATCCTGTTCTTTGGCCCAACGAGCTTTATTATTGATGGCTATGTGCAAGGCGTAGGCCGCATGGTGGATAACTTTTTCCCGATGGCGCTTTATCGCGGTGACACTGGCTGGTTAAGCTGGTGGACGGTGTTCTTCTGGGGTTGGTTTATTGGTTACGGGCCAATGATGGCAATCTTCATCGCGCGTATTTCGCGTGGCCGTACAATTCGCCAATTGATTTTGTCCATCAGTATTGCTGCACCGCTGATCACCTGTTTTTGGTTCAGCATCGTGGGCGGTAGCGGTTTAGCATTCGAGCTCGCGAATCCGGGATTGATCTCTTCGGCTTTTGAAGGCTTCAACCTTCCAGCCGTATTGCTTGCAATCACTGGTGAACTGCCATTTCCAATGATCATTTCGGTGCTGTTCTTGATTTTGACCACCACCTTCATCGTTACGACTGGAGACTCGATGACCTACACCATCAGTGTGGTAATGACGGGTTCTGCCGAGCCAAACGCAGTGATTCGCTCGTTTTGGGGATTGATGATGGGCGTTGTGGCTATCGCGCTGATTTCTATGGGTTCAGGCGGTATCACTGCGCTGCAATCCTTCATTGTGATCACCGCGGTTCCCGTATCTTTCATTTTGCTACCTAGCATTTTGAAAGCGCCGGGCATTGCCAATCAAATGGCGAAGGATCAAGGTTTGGTTTAAGTCTGGTTTAGATACCCAACCCCATAAAATGCAAAGAGCCCTTAATTGGGCTCTTTTTAATTCTGCTGTTTATCCCACGCTGTCTATGCGAATCATCACCGCGTCAGGTCGCCAGTATTCCAACTCGCAATCCATTAGCTCTCCATCTTGCTTGTAGTTCACGCGACAAATTTTCAGTACAGGTTGTCCTTCAGCCAGATTCAATGCTTTCGCCACATGTGCTGGTGCTGACGTTGGAATGACATCGAATCGAGAACGCATTGTTTCGTAGCCATATTTCTCACGGTAAATGCCCGTCAGCGACATAGTCAGATTCTCTGCCAAAATACCATCAAACAAACTCGCTTTTAGAACGTTTTCAACAAACAGCACGGCTCGCCCATCAATACAACGCAAACGCTCAATGATGTGGATTGGCGTCATCTGCTCGATATCGAGCGCTTTTGCGTAATCCCCTGCCGCCATTTCACTGCGCACGCTGATCAGTTGGGTGGCTGCAATCCGATGCTGCTCACGAATCATTTGATGAAAGTGAGAACGCGACAACGGGTTGTAGCAGATTCGCTCAGGAGACACGTACCAACCACGGCGCTCTTCTCGATAAATCAGCCCTTCAGTTTCCAACGAGACTAACGCATCTTTAATCGTGATTCGGGTGGTAGAAAACAGCTCACTTAACTCTCTTTCTGAAGGCAGTTTTTGCCCTTGAGAAACCACGCCAGAGTGAATTTGCTGTCTCAAGCTGGTTTTAATTTTTCCTAACTGCGTCCCTAACTGGCCCGCACCTGTTGTTTTCATTCTGACCTAGTCCAATAGATATTTTCTCAACAAGATAAGAGGCTTAAGTAACAGAAATATGACAAGTCAAACTGCTCACTTCTTCATCAAATGAAATACAAACGCCACAGAAGTGAATCATAACTGTCAAATTATCTGCACCAAACCGTCACATTCCACCCATAGGATAAAAAGCGAACTTACTGACCTAGTCCAGAAGGATAGAGACAATGAAAACTTTGCTTAGCCGTTCCACTGTCGTGCCTGCCAAACTGCTTGCAGCCACCGCAATTACAGCAACATTATCGGCGCCTGCTTTTTCAGCGGATGCCAATGTAGAATCCCTAGTAAAAGCCGCTCAAAAAGAAGGCTTGGTTTACAGTGTGGGCATGCCAGACAGTTGGGCAAACTGGAAAGACACGTGGGCTGATTTGCAATCAAACTACGGTTTGAAACATCAAGACACTGACATGAGCTCTGCACAAGAAATCGCGAAATTCGAAGCAGAGAAGAAAAATGCGACCGCAGATATCGGTGACGTCGGTTTTGCATTTGCGCGAGTTGCCGTGAAAAAAGGCGTAACTCAACCGTATAAACCGACCACTTGGAATGACATTCCCGATTGGGCGAAAGATAAAGATGGCCACTGGGCGCTGGCATACACTGGCACTATCTCTTTTATCTCAAACAACAACCTAGTCAAAGACGCACCAAAAACTTGGGGTGACTTACTCAAAGGTGACTACAAAGTGACGGTTGGAGACGTAGGCGTTGCGGCGCAAGCGAACAACGCGGTTTTGGCAGCCGCTTTTGCCAACGGTGGTGACGAATCGAACCTTAAACCAGCAATCAAGTTCTTTGCTGAACTGGCGAAACAAGGTCGCTTGTCATTTACCGATCCGAACATCGCCAACCTAGAAAAAGGCGAAGTTGAAGTGGCGATCATGTGGGACTTCAACGCGCTGAACTACCGCGACAAGATTGACCGCGAGCGCTTTACTGTCACGATTCCACAAGATGGTTCCGTGATTTCTGGTTACACAACCATCATCAACAAATACGCGAAAAATCCAAACGCAGCCAAATTGGCTCGTGAGTACATCTTTAGTGACCAAGGCCAAATCAACCTAGCAGAAGGTTACGCACGTCCAATTCGCACCAGTATTACTCTGCCAAAATCTGTGCAAGACAAGCTGATTGCAAATGACCAGTACAGCAACGTTCACCCAGTGACCGACTTCTCTGCATGGGAAAAATCAGCACGTAAGCTGCCACGTCAATGGCAAGAAAGTGTATTGATTCACCAGCAGTAACCTCCCTCCAAGAAGTATTGAGAATTTATCATGAGCAATAAGGTTATCCTTGTTGTTCTAGATGGACTGAACTATCAGGTAGCCCGCAATTGCATGGGCTACCTAAACGGTCTACTAGAACATGGTCATTCACGACCAGAAATGCGCGCCACGCTTTACCCCGTGCAATGTGAACTCCCTTCAATGTCGCGTCCACTGTATGAGTGCATTTTAACTGGGGTTCGCCCCGTAGAAAGCGGCATTGTGAACAACAATATCGTTCGTCTGTCGAATCATGATTCCATCTTTAGTTTGGCAAAATCGCAAGGCAAAGTGACGGCGGCGGCGGCTTACCACTGGGTGAGTGAACTCTATAACCGCGCCCCATTTGAGCCGATTCGCGATCGTTTTACGAACGATGAAACAATGAATATTCAGCACGGCTGTTTCTATCATTGGGATCATTATCCTGATGAAGCGCTTTTCATAGACGCGGAACATTTGCGTCGCACTCACCAGCCTGATTTTTTGCTAATCCACCCAATGAACATTGATGACATGGGTCACAAGCACGGATTGGATTCTCGCCAATACCGCAACTCAGCACGTGGTGCAGACATCATTCTCTCCAATTACATCGTGCAATGGTTGGCCGATGGCTATCAGATCATCGTCACCAGTGACCATGGCATGAACAACGATCTTTCTCACGGCGGTATTCTCCCTGAAGAGCGTGAAGTTCCGATGTTTGTGATTGGCGACAAGTTCACACATCAAGAGTGTCACGTTAAACAAACCGAGATTTGTGGCACGGTTTGTCAGTTGTTAAACCTTGACCACAATAAACCTTACACGCAAGCGTTGTTAGCACTATGAGCAGTTCTGTTTTATCACCAAGCGCGAGCCGCGCGGCGAAACCAACGACAAGTGTTTGGCTTAAGCGCATCAAACCCGCATTCTGGCTGGTTCCCTTTGCACTTTTTTTCTACCTATTTCAACTCGCGCCCATGATTTGGGTGCTGTTTAACAGCTTTATCTACGATGGAGAGTTCGCTTTCGATAACTACATCGAAGTACTCGATTCTGCGTTCATGCTGCAAGCATTCGGAAACAGTTTATGGTTGTCCGTTTGGTCGAGTATTTTCGGACTCGCCATCGCGACGCTGTTGGTTTCTTCCTTACGCCGAGTAGACAGTAAGCTAAGAGACGCCGTGATTGCCTTCACCAACATGAGCAGCAACTTTGCAGGCGTACCTCTGTCGTTCGCCTTCATCATCATCTTAGGCACAAACGGGGCAATTACGTTGTTGCTCAAGCAATATGGTTTGCTCGGTGATTTTGACTTGTACGGCAAATGGGGCTTGCTGGCGATTTACATCTACTTCCAAATCCCACTGGCGGTTTTACTGCTTTATCCCGCTTTTGATGCGCTGAGCGATGATTGGCAAGCCGCGGCTGCACTGTTGGGGGCAAGAACTGCGCAATATTGGGCGAAAGTGGCTTTGCCTGTGCTTTCTCCTGCCCTGTTTGGCACTTTCATTATTTTGATCGCCAATGCGATCGGTGCGTATGCCAGCGTTTATGCGCTCACTTCTGGTAACTACAACGTCATTACCATTCGTATAGCTAGTTTGGTGTCTGGTGATTTGTTCCTAGAGCCAAATTTAGCAGCCGCCATCTCGGTCATCTTAATGGCGCTGTTGGCGTTTATTACGGTGATTAACCAGTGGCTGATTGCCAAAAGTTACGCAGCTAAGAAAAGCAGGAAGTAAACCATGCAAGACGTAAATTCTCGATTCCATAAAAGCGTCGTTTACACCATCGTCGGAATCATGCTGATCCCGATTCTAGCGACGTTCATTTACTCGATTTCTTCTCGCTGGGGCGCAACGATTCTGCCTGATGGTTTCACTTTTGACTGGTACATTAAACTGCTAACAGATCCTCGCTTCTTACAGGCATTTGGTCGCTCGCTCTTTATTGGCCTTTCAGCACTAGCGCTGAGTGTTGTTCTCGTACTGCCTGCGATTTTCGTGGTGTTTTACTACTTTCCGAAACTCGACAAGCTGATGAATATCCTGATTTTGCTGCCATTTGCAGTACCACCCGTGGTTTCGTCTGTGGGCCTTCTTCAACTCTATGCCGACAGTGAAATTTCCCTCATAGGCACACCCTGGATTTTAGTGGGCACTTACTTCACCATCGCATTGCCATTTATGTATCGCGCCATTTCCAACAGCTTTGAAGCCATCAATTTACATGATTTGATGGACGCAGCGCACTTGCTTGGCGCAAGTACGACCAAAGCTTTTTTGTTGATCATTTTGCCCAATTTAAAGAAAGGGTTAATGGCATCGTTGTTCCTCTCCTTCTCATTCTTACTAGGAGAGTTCGTGTTCGCCAATATTTTGGTCGGCACTCGCTACGAAACCCTACAAATCTACTTGTACAACATGCGTCAAACCAGCGGCCACTTCACATCTGCACTCGTAATGACCTATTTCCTGTTTATTTTCTTACTGACTTGGTTGGCAAGTCGTTTCAGCCGAGGAGTCAAATAATGAGTTACGTAACCGCAAAAAACCTTACCAAACGTTTTGGTGACAATACGGTATTTGAAGACATTCAATTCGCTATCGAACAAGGCGAGTTCATCACGCTTTTAGGGCCTAGCGGCTGTGGTAAATCCACCCTACTTCGCAGTCTTGCGGGTTTAAATCCGGTTGATGGTGGTGAAATTTGGGTAAATGGCGAAGAGATCACCCACCAAGTGCCACAAGAAAGAGGCATCGGTATGGTTTTTCAGTCTTACGCGCTCTTTCCAAACATGACGGTTGAGGGCAACATCGCCTTTGGCTTGAAAATGAAGAAACTCGCCTCTGATGAAATTCAACGCGAAGTGACAAAAGTCATAGCGTTAGTTGACTTAAAAGGCAAAGAAAAACACTACCCCCACCAACTTTCAGGAGGCCAACGTCAACGTGTGGCGTTAGCCCGAGCGCTCGTGGTTAAACCTCGTATTCTTTTACTTGATGAGCCGCTTTCGGCACTGGATGCAAAGATCCGTAAGCATCTTCGCCAACAGATCCGAGACATACAAAAAGAGATGAACCTAACTACCATCTTTGTGACTCATGACCAAGAAGAAGCGATGATCATGTCTGATCGAATCTTTTTGATGAACAAAGGGGAAATTGTTCAAGCCGGCACACCAGAAGCGATCTACACTCACCCTGCCAATGAATTTGTGGCTGGGTTTATGGGGCATTACAACTTGGTCGATGCCAACAAAGCCAAACAACTCTTTAGTATCGATACCGAATGGAAGGTGGCAATTCGTCCAGAGTCCATCTACGTGAAAGAGCATGGTCGCCAATACGGAAACCATATTTCTGCACCGCAGATGGGAACCATCAAAAATCACCAACTGCTTGGCAATGTAATTCGCTACCAAGTGTGCGTCGAAGAGTGCGATCTTACGGTCGATTTGCTCAACCGTTCATCCGAACGCTTGCTAGCTAACGGCAGTCAACTAGAGCTGCTGTTTAACCTTAATGAAATTCAACCAGTGAGAGCCTAACATGTCCAAACCTTTGTACGTCTTTGATATGGACGAAACGCTAATCAACGCCGACTGTGCGATGATTTGGAATGCGTTTTTGGTTGAAAAAGGCATAGCAACGCAATCAAACTTCATAGAGGAAGATCAGCGTTTAATGGCCTTGTACGCAGAAGGTAAAATGGACATGGAGGACTACTTAGAATTCTGTATGGCACCATTGGCTGACATGCCCGTTGCACACGTCCATACGTTGGTAGAAGAGTGTGTAGAGCACCACATCCTGCCTAAGCAGTTTGAGCAATCCAAAACGTTGATAGCACAGTTGGATCGCGATAACATCGATATGGTTATCATCTCTGCGAGCGTGACATTCTTAGTCGAAGCGGTCGGCCGTCGATTAGGAATTCCCGTCGCATTAGGAATTGATTTGGTTGAGAAGCACGGCAGCTACAGCGCTGAAATTGCAGGCGTTCCGAGTTATCGAGAAGGCAAAGTTATACGCTTGAAAGCATGGTTAGATGCTCAGCCAGAATCTTATTCTGAAGTCCATTTTTACACCGACTCCATCAATGATTTGTCTTTATGTGAATATGCAGATTACGCATATTTGGTGAATCCATGCCCTCAATTAAAAGCACGCGCAGATAAAGCCAATTGGACAGTTTTGTCTTGGGGTTAGTCGCCAACATCTTAAGCTAACCTTTACAAAGTAAAAGAGCGAAATAGGCTGCTCTTTTACTTTCTTGGCTTTAATTTCCATCGCACCTAAGAGCATAACCTACCACTCACACACGCTGCTGCTCTCGCGCAAAAACAAAACACATCATTAACAAACGCAAGGGCTTTATGTCACCTTAATCTGAGATATGAAAGATTGAGAACATACTGAGAGCGAATTTATATAACAAAAACAAATAAGCAAAACTTAATTTATGAGTCAATTGGTTATCAAAAACTGAGTTTATGCACATTGCGCGTACAGTCGAACAACATATTCACAATCCAGACTAACGATAATGAAATCATTGATTGAAGAATTAACATTTTAACAATGATTACAACAATGTTAACTTTAGCTCCGTTGGTCGCGCTGGTGGTAAGCCTTTCACCAAGCCTATTGTCAGTTTTATATGGACGTTCGACCACCTCCAAAATGAATAGACACCCAATTTGGTGCCCTTTTTACGCCCGCAGAGGAAATTCTTTGCGGGCTTTTTTCTTTAAGTTAAAGTCAGAGCGCACAGGATCAGTTTTGTTTCGTCAATCTCTCTACCTTGGAGGTAGTATACGAATCAACAAGCGGAGACAATTCTAGTAACTCTAACACCTTTTTCTCAAAGGTTTCATCAGCACTTCTCACCCAATCTAAAAACTTCTTTTGAGCAAACATAGGCTCGATTTCGTATAAAAACTCGATACTAAAGTAAAACTCGTTTTTGATATGCAAATTGTAAACTCTTCGATAGTCCTTCTTATACTCCAAGTTACCTTCTACGTATTTTGAGTAAGTTTTCCCTCCAACATCAATAGCTTGGCATTTAATTGGGGGGTAGCCGCGAAGAAACTCCCCTACGAGAAACTCTTCTTTCGCTCTCTTTTTTTCTTCGTTTATCGGCTCTAATCCCCAGCGATGATTTGCGTAATCGATAGCATCATTCATCATCTCTGTATGATCTCCTTTCTTAGATCCTTCAGGAGACTCTAGAGCATGATAAAACTCCACATACTCTTTTTCTATTAATGAAGACAACTGATTGACAGAGCGAATACTCTCATTGGCAGACTTGATCCTTAGCCTAATATATAAACCACCTTGTTTATTTATAGGTAATAGAGGGTTTAATATTTTTTTTTGAAATGAGAAATAAATAGAAGCTAATTTTATTAACTTTTCATGCCGTTCTACTTTTGAGTCAATATCGAATTTTTTTAACTCCACAAGATCTTGGTATACATGCCCTTCATATATATTATTCGGACACTCAAATGACAATACTAAGTCATCTATCTGGAATACATTATGTAGCAAGTTTGAAAAATCTGGTTTTCCTCGAAAGCCATCTTTACAAATTTTAATAAGGCCCATATTTCTAACTCTTGTTCTTTAAATATGCATCAATATCTTTTAAACGTTTACTAGCCATATTAGTACCAGACATCATCAGTTGTCGTCGATAGGATTCAACGCCAAAATAGGGTAATGTATGTGGGCTCTCTGTGACCTCTCCATTCATCACCAATCCCAAAAACTTACAGCAACGGACGAGACTACTTGTCGATAATGGGGCTTGCCTCGCAGCAATGTTGGGGACAATATCAAAAGGATTAGTCCGAGTTTTATTGTAGTTTATCTTCAAACCAACATGCTGTGCGTTTTTTCCTATCTTCGTTGTGTTTTCTCCTCCTGCGTGCACCACGACTTGTTGATTCAATAATTTTAAGCTCGGATTCTTTTTTCTCACATATTCAAGTGCAGAGTTAAAAATAATGGCACCTTGACTATGTACTGTCCATTTAACTTTTTTACCCTGCTCCGCACATTGTTTCATTACCGCCGCTAGGTGTTGAGCATTGTGCGAAGTAAATCGAGTTTTGTCATAAACACATTCAATTAGATCTAGCTTCGCATTATCAGAAGGGTTGTGAAACAACGTATACTCTGTTGGCTTATCTTCTGAATATGCCACCTGCGTATGCACTCCCATCAGTGTCGCTGCTTTCTCATAATCATTCAGCATTCCATTTACCGTAGCATGAAGTGTATTGACTTGATGAGTTACTTGAGCTTTAGTGTGATCCCACTCAGCCAACAATAACTTTGCTTCTTCATTGTTTTGCACCCCATTGTATTCACCATTTTTACCTGTTTCTTTTTTCACATGATACATTTGGGTTCTTTGATGTGAATGCTTAAAAACAGACTTACCATGTAATTGTCGGTCAAAAGCTATATCATGGATTACCACTTTCCCATCTTTAAGGGTACAAGTTAATAAATAATGATAATTTTTGAAGGGATATCTGGTGCGAAATATTCGAAGCAACGGATTACGTTTATGTCTAACTACCGACGGTGCGCTTGGATTCGATGAAAGAAAATACATTTCTTTGATAACTTGTTTCTGATCATACTCATTTAGAGACGCAAGCATGATGAGAGATTGTCTTGATAGATACAGCTTTTTATTGCTAAAGAGTGCAGCCGAAATTCTCACTCGCCCATGTAAGAATTGTTCAATTTCATTAACCGATTTATTATTTAGCCCAATGTAATCAAAAGCCTCTTTCCTTTCAATAAACTCCCAAGTCATTACGAATCCCTATTCAAATAAAAGTGGGACATATACTAAGGTATGATGAAGGATAAAAAGGAGACTAGATCTTTTCGAAATTTCAAATATATAGCATCGCCTCCAATTTAATGAAAACAACAATTTTAAAAATTACACTCATCCCTATACTTGATGATAATTCACTAGATATATACATCTATTGATATAAAGGTTAAGTGCCTTAAATCTCGTTTGAAACAAGAGACACTTAACCATTGAACTAGAAATTATTGAGATACTTATCCATAGATACTAATTATACAGTACACCTGTAACAAAAAGGCCAGCCTGAAAGGCTGGCAAGTAGAGCAACAAGGTCAACGCCTACTGCTAACTAGCGTCGAACTCGTATTGGATACATCATTTTAATTTTATTGATTGTTCACAATCGGAGGTTATGACTTGCTCGCTTCGTCTTTGCGGCACTTCACCTTTACCAGCTGAGCCTGCTCATCTTTGATGTTTTTCACGATTCGAGCATCACGCGCATCAATTGCGTCTATGTTCATTTGCTGAATATCTGCTACAGCTTCATGCTTCATTTCAGAAAAGTCCTGACGTAAATCTGAGATCCACTCTTCTCTGTCTAAAGTGTTAGCAGCAGCGATTGGCGATGAAGTTACAACAATAAGACCTAGAGTAGATAGAATTACGCTTTTCATAATAAGCTCCTTGAGGATTAGCAGTTCATTTTGGTTACAATTTATATATTGCACATACGATGCCAACTTTTTAATCCTTTAAATTCAACAACTTAATTAAACGTTCGTTTTTATATTTATATCAGCATGGTAAATTTCGCACCCCAAGTGTTAAATTAACCAAGCAAATCTAACAGCCAATTTCATTCAGTTAATCTATAGTATAGAGCGCCATTTCTCCTCACACTTATCGGCTCAAAACGTGCGCCTCAAACATTCATCTAAAGTCATTCAGGCCTAAATCCTCGGCATAAAAAAAGCAGCCCGAAGGCTGCTTTTTTATTAAGACAAGAGATGCTAGTTCGATGTATTCGCAGAAATATCTGAAGATACTGACGCTTTTCTAAAACGACCAATGACACGCTGGAAGAAGCGCTTAATCGCTCGAAAGATGTTTTTAATATCTTCAAGCATTAGATACAGACAAGGCACTAACACCAACGTCAGGACTGTGGCATACAGCACAGCAAAGCCCAAAGCGACGGCCATTGGTATTACGAAACGTGCTTGTAGACTGGTTTCGAACATAATAGGCAATACACCCGCAAAGGTCGTGATGGATGTCAACGTAATCGCTCGGAAACGTGCACAACCAGCCTCAACCACCGCCTGCTTGATGCTCATTCCTTTCTCTCGGACTTGGTTCACATAATCTGTCATCACCAACGAGTCGTTGATCACCACACCTGCGGCTGCGATCAAACCGAATGTCGACATCATGCTAATGTCTAGCCCCAACCAGAAATGTCCCCAAATCGCCCCTGTTAAACTAAACGGGATAACAGACATCACGATAAGAGGCTGGGTATAGCTCTTCAATGGTACGGCAAGCAAGATATAAACAATGATCATCCCTGCCACAAAGAACATGATTTGTTCGTTACGTTGCGCGGCTTGCTCTTCGATGTCACCACCCAGCTCTGTTTTGACACTTGGGTGCTGCTTCTTCATATCAGGCAAAATACTATCGTCGATGATTTTCACAATTTCTTGTGGCTCAACGAGTTCTTCATCAATAGAGCCGTACACATAAACGGTTTGATAACCACCTTCGCGACGAATTGTGCTAACCCCAGGCTGCTCACTGATATTCACGACATCGCCCAACATCACTTTCTTGCCTGCTGGCGTAGTAATGACAGCGTAACGTAATGAAGAAAACGCTTCACGAGTCAGTTGAGGATAGCGAACCATGACTTTGATCTCTTCACCGTCGCGAATCAAACGCTGTGCTTCTCCGCCGTAAAAACTGCCGCCGACTTGTTGCGCAATCATGGTCAAGTCAAGACCAAGATCGTACGCAACAGGCGCAAGAGAAAGAAGTACTTCTTTGCTGCCTGAATCAATGGATGACGAGATATCGTACAACCCTTCTTCTTGCTGCAAACGTTCAATCAAGTAACGTCCTGCTTGATTAAGTTCATTGATGTTGGAGCCAAACAGTAAGTAACCAAACTCATCACGATCGCCACCACCGGCACTTTGTTCGCGGATCTTGATACTCTTCATCCCCGGAATAACAGGCATCGCCTCACGCCAGCGTCGAGCAAGTTCAAAGGTATTGAACGGACGAATTTCCTCATCGACAAGCGGCACTAACACTCGTCCTTCGGTGCGGCTTCGATTGTAAGAAAGCACATCGCGAATCATACCTTGCCCATGATCAGCAATAGTTTGAGACTCGACCTCTTGCATGACACGCTCGATGGTTTTCAACGCTTCAATGGTTTGCTCACTGGAAACCGTGTCATTCATTTCGATAGTAATCGCAGGGTAATCCGTCGGTACTTTCGGGTTAGGGATAACACGCACATAGTTGGATTTAACCAATGCAGCACTGATCAGCAACAAACCACAGAACACAGCAAATACAGTCCAACGCCAATGCGTACAGGCTTTCACGAAGTTACGATAAGTTCCGTTTACAAAGCCGAAGAAACGTTGGTTGAAACGATCTCGCCATCCACCAGGTTTGACTGGTTTAAAATGGGTATGCGCCAAGTGCGCTGGTAGGATCAACTTTGATTCAATCAAACTGAAGATCAAACACAGAATCACGACACCAGCAATGCCGTAAAAGAAAGCACTATCAATACCACTCGAAAGCAAGAATGGTGCGAATACAGCAATCGTTGTCAGAACACCAAATGTCGCAGGCGTAGCAACGCGTTTGACACCGCGTACCACGTTCTCGACACCGCCACCCTTTTCTTCGATTTCACTGTACGCACTTTCTCCCATGACGATGGCGTCATCCACCACAATTCCGAGCACCATGATGAAAGCGAACAGCGAGACGATGTTCACTGTAATACCCAAAGCTGGCATCATCATCACCGCACCAAGGAAACATACAGGTAAGCCGATCATTACCCACATCGCCAAACGGAAACGTAGGAAAATCGTCAACATGATCGCGACAAGTACCGCGCCTTGCAGCAAGTTTTTCAGCATCATGTCGAGACGACCATTTAGGTAGTACGTCATGTCGACCAGAATTTTTAGCTGAACATCACTCGGCAAGGTTTTGTTTTTGGCTTCGATGTAGTTACGAACTGACTGAGCAACCGGAATGATGTTTTGATCGCGCGTCGCTTCGACTGACATGTAGATAGCATTTTGACCTGAATACTCGAAGTAGCGCTCTTCTTCGGTAAAGCCATCTTTGATGGTAGCAATGTCTTGCAACAATACCTTGGCACCATTGGCACCTAGCTTAACGGGAATATTTCTAAACTCATCTCCACGGTAATATTGGTTCTCGATTCGAACCGCAATCATCCCGGAGTTTGTTTTGACTTCGCCCGCCGAGAAGTTTGCCGAGTAACGACGAATGGCATTGCTTACGTCATTCAACGTTAGGTCATACTTACGCAGCACGAGGGGATCGACTTCAATCGCAATCTCTTCCTCTGGCGCACTTAAATACACCAACATGACGTTATTAAGCTGCAGAAGCTCATCTTCAATCTGCTTCGCAATCGGCTTAAGCTCTTCAAGAGGCCTGTCCCCCACCAGCCCCATTTCTATCACGTCTTGTCGCCATTCAACCTGATAGACATTGATGGGCTCCATGCCAAGAGGCAGGTTAGAAATAGTATCGATGCGCTGATTCACATCATCAAGCACTCGCTTGATATCCGCGTTGACATCAACTTCGATAGAAATATATGCACTGCCACGAGAAGCTCGTGACACCACTTTTTTAATGCCAGTAACGTCTTTGATCGACTCTTCCACTTTGACCAAAATACTCTCTTCAATTTCTTGAGGAGACGCACCTGGATAAGTCGCGCGAACGTCGATGTAGTTCACTTCGATATTCGGGAACATCTGACGCTGGATAAACATGTAACTCACGATACCCATGATGATAATAAACACCATCAACAGGTTGGCAGCCACAGGGTTATTGGCAAAATAGGCAATGATGCCCTTTTGATTCGTATCTTCCATGACAAACTCCTACTTACTGTACGACGGTTTCGGAGTCGTCATTCTTTTTTGCAATTTGAACCGCCATGCCTTTTTGAGGGTATTCAGGAAGAGTCAGGACCAATTGGTCACTTTGTTCCAAACCTTCACCTACCAACATGAATTCTCCCTCCGCTCTTAACACTGTGACAGTGCGAGGCTGAAGTTGATTTTCATCGTTGACGACCCAAACCGTGCGGTTTTTCACTAATTCTTGTGGAAGACGATAGATGTGCTTGAGCTCTTTGCCCGTAAAGCTGACTTCTACGTAAGAACCAAATTTGATTGGCGGTTGCTGGTTATCGATGCCATAAGGATCTTCAACCTGAATCACCATATTGATCATGCGCGTGGCGCTATCAATCATTCCTAAATCGCGAACGACTTTACCTTCACGTGTGGTCGAGAGAATGCCTTGCTGAGTTACGGTTGCTGTCAGCTCTTTGATTGACTCCGGCAAAAACGCACTATCAAAACCAGCAATTGGAACATGCACTTCCGCCACTTCGATGTTATTCAAAGTTGCGACACGAGATCCCGACGTCACAAACTGACCCACACCGACATCACGCTCGACCACTAAAGCATCGTATGGCGCAACCACTCGGCAGTTTTCCAAGTCGCGATTTGCACGTTTGAGAGCGGCTTGAGCAGACTTCACTTGCGCTTGCGCGCTAAGCACCTGAGGTTTACGCAAGTACAGATCGGTAACTTGCTTGTCGCTAAGTTTCTTCGCTTGGCGTTTCGCCACTTCCGCTTTTGCTTGTTCTTCAATTAACGATGCACGAGCGCTAGCCAGACCCGCTTCAGCTTGAAGTACGGCCGCTTCATAATTATCGCTTTCTATCGTGAATAGCACTTCCCCACGCTTCACGATGCCACCGGTTACAAAATTAGGGTGCCAACTGATCACTTCACCGCTGACTTGAGCAGAAAGGTGTGTTTTTTCGAATGGAACCAATTCGCCATGGCTGGTAATCACGACTTTATGGTCAGTAGGAAAAAGAGAAGAGGCTCGAACTGTGGGTTCGGTTATGGTTTCTTTTGTTGACTCTTTCTCTGGTGCTGTCGCTGCAATCGCAGCATATCCAGCGTAAGATCCGCCGACGACAACGAAGGGTAAAAGCCAACGTACTATGGGTTTTGCTAACATCAAAAATCCTTTTTTATTGTTGTATTCAGCCGAATGCTCGTGTTGGTTTTTCAACCTAAATGCGACATCAAAAAGCATAATGCTCAATGAGTTAGCAAGTACTCCCTGTGAGCAATCGGTGAGTTCATTGCATCTGAAATAGACGAAGATATTTGTACTTCTGTAGCGACTAACAACATGGTGTGTGGCCGTTACATCATTCAACTAACTTGAAACGAAATCATGCAGTTCAAGGCAAGGAACCCGTGTTCGTTGCCTGCTTGCTGAGGCCAATTTCAAGTAAAGTAAGAGAGCTGCGTTTTTCTGTGGTGACTAGCCACAAATAACCGTCTATTCAAAGTTAATAAAATTAACAAAAAATTAACCAGTTCCGCAAGTTGTGCTGACTTACTTCTTTTGTCTCTAGGCAAACGCTGTGCCAAACATTTACCTCAATAAATTCATATGGTTATATATTTCAATTGATTTATTACAGAGCGCTATTGGTTATTATCGCCAGATATTAGTCATAATGACCAATACAACAAGAAACATAAGTAAAATAAATGATTTTATGCGCCATAAAAATAAACTGAAATTAGGAGAAAAACGCGCCCAATACCGCTTTCTTCCCGCAGTATGATCTCACTTCATGGATTTACTTGACTAAACACTCGTTCTTTAGCCGCGATAACTGCACGTTGAAAGCACTTATGTCTATACTTCAATACAGTAAGGTTTTGTAAGACAAGGAAATGTGCATTGTTACATACGCTCTCCAAATTCATTTTCGCATCCATGTTCTCAGTGCTTTCAGCATGCTCATCAATCGAATCAAATCAGCCAAGTGAGAAATCCACAACTTTCCATTTCGGCTATCAACAAGATTCGGTTCTGGCTCATTACTTTGAAGCTTATGGCGAAGATCCTAAAACCATCACTGGCTTTTACCCGCTCAACCAAGGACACGATGCCCTTCTTGCTCGTACTTCTCTCATCGAGTCCGCACAAAAAAGCTTGGATCTTCAGTACTATATTTATCGCGGTGACGAAACCAGCCAGCTGATCACTTGGCGTTTGTACGAAGCAGCCAAACGAGGCGTCAGAATCCGACTGCTGCTTGATGACATGCAAAAACGCAACGACAACGTCATGGCGGCTCTAAATGCGCACCCCAATATTGAAATACGCCTGTTCAATCCTCATCAATACCGCTCTGCACGAATCTTTGCGTTAACCAGTGACTTCGAACGACTGAACCGCCGAATGCACAATAAATCGCTGATTGCTGACAGTGTCTCTGCGATTGTCGGTGGACGAAATATTGGTAACGAGTATTTCTCTTTTGAATCAGAAGTAGAGTTCGGCGACTTCGATTTACTGCTCTACGGGGAAGCCGTGCAGCAAACGGCGGATCAGTTTGATCTTTATTGGAACAGCGTACACGCCGTGCCGATGGAGTGGATATCGCCAGAATCTCAAAGCGTCTCCGATGCCGCGATTCAAAAACAAGTCACCAAACTGAACTTGCAAGAAAAATTCTCTTCTGGCCGATACGATTTTACCGCCTTGGATATGTATCAAGACCTCAAACAAGGCAAACTGAATTTGTACTGGGGTGATGGACAAGTTTGGTTCGATTTGCCAGATAAAGTCACGACACACGATAGTCAGTTAGTCGGAAACTTAACCGAGCTATTAAAAAGTGTTGAGCACTCTTTCGTGCTCATCTCGCCTTATTTCATCCCAACAGAAGCTGGCACAAAAGCTCTGACGAATGCAGCTAAGCGAGGTGTCGACATCACCATCGTCACCAACAGCCTTGCGTCGAATGACGTCTTTGCCGTTCATGGCTGGTACGCCAAATATCGTGAAGATTTGCTCGAATCCGGCATCAAACTTTGGGAAATGAAATCCAGCGCGAAGCTCAAGAGTAAATGGAGCTTAACGGGCAGTAGCCGTGCGAGCTTGCACGCCAAGGCAATGACGATTGATGACAAAACATTGTTCGTCGGCTCCATGAACTGGGACCCTCGATCTGCGGCTTTGAATACCGAAATGGCCGTTGTGATTGAACAACCGGAATACGTGCAAGCATTTTTGGCAAAATTACCCAGCCAACTGAAAGACAACGCTTATCGACTCACTCTACGTGACGGAGACATTGTTTGGACAAACACCAAAACTGGTGAGGAATATGATTCGGAACCCGAAGCAGGCGTTTTTCGCCGATTAGGCGCTTGGTTCTCCGGCATTTTACCAATAGAAGATCAACTTTAACTTGGTCACATTCTCTGCATTTCGTTAGCGCCGCAAAAAATAGAGTTGTGTAGGCTAGCTTCAAAGACAGCAAAAACGCTATTCAAATTTGAATGGCGTTTTTTATAACGAAAAGGAAATTCAATGTCAGTTTCATGGGATCCGTACTATCAAAAAGTCGCTCAACAACCACACAGGGTCAATGTAGAGAAAGCCCTACAATTTCACACATTAGCAAAGAAAATTGCCGTTGACGCTGGCTGCGGTACAGGGAGAGACTCCAATTTTCTTCTCGCACAAGGCTTTCGTGTTCACGCATTCGACAACAACTCAGATGCAATAAAAACCTGTGAGACGCGTTTTTCTGAACAGTCGAACTTCTCCATCTCGCAAGCGTGTTTCAGCGATTTTGATTACCCTAAGTGCACCCTATTTATTGCTAGCGCCAGCCTGTTCTTTTGCCCAAAAGCGCACTTTGAAAACGTGTGGAATCAAATCGATTCTTCTTTGCCATCAGGTGGTGTTTTCTGCGGAGACTTTTTAGGCGTGAACGATTCTTGGGTTGATTCAAACTCGCATGCTCATCTAACCTCACTCACTCGCCAGCAAGTCGAGCAATGTTTTGAGGGCTATGACATCGTCTCCATGCATGAAAGAGATGAAGATGGCACCACCATAGTCGGGACGCCTAAACATTGGCATGTATTCAGCGTCACGGCAGTGAAACGTTAATCTGAACGCAGGAATAAAAACGAAAACAGCACCAAACTCGGTGCTGTTTTTTAGTCACTCAACGCTGATTATTCAAATGGATACACAACTTTAAAGCGTTCTAGAACCAGCAAACGTTGCTCATGCCAATCGATGTTCAACTCATCGCACTCGGCTTTAAAAAATGCAGCATGTGCGTCACGCCACCAGTTTAAGGTTCTATCACCTTCGCCTTCTGCGTAGGCAAACTCTGCGGTGACTTCATCATATCGACAAGTGCTCACGTCCGTCATTTGAATCACACAAACAGGCTCACCGTCCCAATTGGTGACGACTTGCAAATGCCCGACCTCTGGCATCGGCTCCCCGTGTTCGCTGTACCACAGCTCCATACTGCACGATGCCGTTTTCTGCCCAATACGTACGAGTTCGGCGCACACATTCGCGTTGTATTCATCGGCACAATAGTAGTCAGCACTGACTGATGGAATAGCACTTTTCTGCTCTGGGGAGAGCGAATCAAGATACCGATTTAAGTAGTTTTTTGCTTTTGCGTCCATGCACTTATCACACTTGAGAAAGAATTAAGGACGAGCATAACCAGTTGTAAAACAAAGAACAACTGACCAAAGAGTTTACCGTTCACAAACCCGTCTTTCTGCTTCCACTTTTGTCTTGAGCCATAAAAGTTGCGCAAAAGCGTGACAAGCATTTCTTTTGTAATAACTTTGCTAAACGTTTGTTCGATTTGCTATGGTTGCAGGGTCTATCTGTACTCTTCACGCAAAAGGACGTTTTATGCGCTTATTTATTGCCCTCTTCTTCTCCCTGATTCTTTCTCTCCCGACTCTGGCATCCGAAGAAAAATATTCTGAATCAGATCTATTAGATAGACCGTTAATGGAACGCTATATTTTAGATGAACTTAAATCCTTGCGTCAGGATTACCAAAGCCTTGAAAAGCGAATGATCACCGAGATCACCGATCGTGAATTAACGGTGGCGGATAAATCGCTGAACTACGCAAATGTGACGGTAACGTACTTCTTCTACATCATCGCGGGCGTGGCATCATTGATCGCCTTTGTAGGTTGGCAGTCGCTGCGCGAGTTTAAGCACAACACAAAAGAAATGGCGGACAAGCGATTGGAAAAAATCGCTCAAGAATATGAAAAGAAATTTGTTGCGCTGGAACGAGATTTAAAACGCAAAACTCGCATCATCAGTGAAAACAACAAAGAGATTGAAAAGATCAACGAAATCCACAACTTGTGGTTACGTGCTCAAAGTTCGCAAACGCCGGAACAACGTATTGAGATTTATGACGAAATCTTGGTAATTCGACCTGGTGACCTTGAAGCATTGACTTACAAAGCCGATGCGGCCATGGAAATCAACGAATACCATTGGGCGCTAAGCATATGTAACCGAGTGCTCGAGGTAGATTACACCAATGGCCCTGCGCTTTACCAACGCGCTTGTGCGTACTCTCGATTAGGGATTGAGGAACAAGCGATTGAAGATCTGGAACGCGCCATTGACTACAGCCCTTCAATTCGCGATTTGTTGGCAGAAGAACGCGATCTTGAATTGCTGCACGGTAACGAGCGATTCGAGAAGCTGTTGCAGCTGAGCAATAACAACGAATAACGGAACCTACAACATGAGCAGCCACTTTAATCTTGAAGATGCCAGCCAAGTATTAGTGGGCGCTTTTGCCCTTGCTGTGCCTATCTCTTTTTCGGAAGAAGCATGGCGATTGGGTGAAAGCTTACCCATGATAAACCTGCTCATGTTGTTAAGCCTTTCTGTGATTTTTCTCAGCTTTTTCGCTTATCAAAGCGTATTTCAAAGCCACATTAGAAAACGCATTCCCATCTTTGTATTTCGCGTTGTGATCGCCTATTCCATCGCCGCTATCGTGGTGGCTTTGGTGCTATTTTGTCTCGACAAGTTGCCACTCTTTACTGACCCGATCGTTGCGATAAAACGCGTTATCGTCATCACAATGCCAGCGTCGATGGGCGCGATTGTGGTGGACAGTTTCGACAAAGAATAACGCTTACGCCTCTTCTTCTAAGGTCAAATTAGAACCTGAGTGATCTTTGCCTAACACATCTTCTGGGTTTCGCAGTGCGCAAGTTTCTAACGACAAACATCCGCAGCCAATGCATCCACCCAAATCGTTTTGCAAGGCTTTGAGCTTTTGAATCTTTTGTTCTAACTGTTCATGCCAATGGCTTGCCATGACTTCCCATTGCTCTTTGTTCGGAGCTTGATGTTTCGGCAGCTCATCTAGCGCATGTTTGATTTCTTCTAACGATAACCCAACTTGCTGAGCCGCTTTAATCACCGCGACACGGCGCAAAACGCTGCGGTGGTAGCGGCGCTGATTGCCTTGATTTCTCCAACTCGAAATCAGTCCTTTTTGTTCATAAAAATGCAGGGCAGAGACTTTCACTCCAGAACGTTTTGCCACTTCTCCTACGCTGATTTCCATCCTTGACTTCCCGTGTTTCTATTTTGTTAAAAAAAGCTTTACCTCAAGTTTACTTGAGGTTCTAAAGTTACACCATCTTAAATAACGCTAAACCCAGACGGTCTCGAAATATTGCGTTCAGGACGCATAACTTGGTTGACAAACACAGCACCGCTAGAAGCCAACGTTTTGAAATCCATTGGGAATTTGAGGCAAACATAATGAAAAATAAAACTCAGCCGTACTTAGCTGGCCGCTTCTTCGACAGCATTTCCTCTGGCTTGTTCATGATGGCACTGCCATGGGTCATGCTTTCCGAGCCAAAAATGGGCACATTCGTCGCTTTAGTTTCACTGAGCTGCACCGCGATTTCTTTTCTGGCAACGCCTTTCTTTTCCACTTTAGTGGACCGACATTCACGAAAAGCACTCCTCGTGCTCAATCAATGGATTCAATCGGGTATGGCTTTGGTGGTGTTCATTGCTTATTGGTTAGGGTTTGAGTCCCACTGGCTGCTGGCTTTTGCGCAATTGGTGTATTGGGTTTCGAGTAACTTTGCATGGACAACCAACAACGCGTTCACCCAAGAAAATTATCAGCACCATGAGTATGCGAAAATTTCGGGTCAGCAAGAAATTGTAATGCAATCCACAACCCTCGGAGCTGGCGCGTTGGGTATTGTTTTGCTTGAAATGTGGGGCATGAAAGAGTTTGCTTTGTTTGCGGCCAGCGCTTCCGCTTTAGCGGCGATGTTCTATATTCTGACGCCTTATACCCAACAATTAAGGGCATCAAAATCCGTAGCTTTCATCGCACAACTCAAAGAGAGCAAACAAATATTCCGTCTCGAACCCCGCTTTTATGGCTTTATTCTGCTCTCTTGCCTCTCTTATCCTGCATTGACGTATTTGAGCAAATTGGTGCCGATTTGGTTTTCTGAACAAAGCATCTCTGGCGATTGGTTTGCGGGGTTCAACATCAGTTTTGGTCTCGGCTCGTTACTAACAGGTTTCATTGTCACCAAAGTGCTGAGTCGCGCCTCCCATAGCCACATTATGTTTGCTTCGATGGTCATGGTATCTCTAGCGTTTATCGGAATGAGTTTTGCGATAAGCCCGCTGACCGTCTTGTTGTTTACGGCGCTGTTTGGTGTGTTTAACGCGCTAAATCGCATTACGAGAGTCAACTGGATGCATCACACCGTAGCGGTTCATCAACGAGGTCGCGTCGATGGCGGCATCAGCATGTTTGCCACCACCATTCAATCTCTCAGTTACGTGTTAATCGCGATGTTGAGTCATTACGAGCTAACACAATACGGTTTTGCAATAGCAGCTGTTGTCATGGTGTTAGCAGTGGTTTTGATGGGATTACTCAGCCGAGACGTCGAGCCGTTTAACGACCTGCCCCTTCATGCAGCAGCAAAGTGAAGCATAGAAATTGAGAAGTTGAGAAATTGAGAAAGCGAGATAAGAAGGCAACCAACATCGTCTTCCTATTTTTTACGCCAGCACTTTTGCCTCTATCGCTCATCAGCAAGGTTGGGTATTCTGAGGTGACCAACATGAGCAGAGGGAAATCGCAGTGAACTTAAGACAATTGGAAGTCTTTTACGCCATTATGCAAGCAGGAACGGTGTCTGGTGCTGCTCGCTTACTGCACGTTTCCCAGCCCAATGTCACTCGAGTTCTCGCCCATACAGAGCAACAACTGGGCTTCGCTTTATTTGAACGCGTAAAAGGTCGCCTCGTTCCCACTCAAGAAGCCAAAGCCTTATTGCCAGAGGCAGAAAAAGTCTATCAACAACTCGGACAATTTCGCTCTCTGACCAACAAAGTCAAACAGGGAACTCAACATTTACGAGTCGGTGCCCCGCCTGTTTTGGCCGCGCACTTGTTAGCGCCGACTGTCGCGTTGTTGTCGAAAGAGCACGGCATCTCCTTTGAGCTATTAACGGCCAATCGCGATGAGCTGTGCTCTGGGTTGCTGAAACATGAATTGGATGTCGCTATCGCTTTTGGTGAAGAAACACCACCAGCGATCATGGGGCACGTGTTATTGAAAGAAAACTTGGTACTGATCGCTCCTAAAAGCGCAGCGATACCCGCAGAAAAAACCGTCATTTTAGAAGAGCTCATCAGTGACGATTTATCCATTATCGGTTTAGATAGCCGAGACCCTCTGGGCTTGTTGTTGCATCAAACCTTGTCAGCGCGTGACGAGCATTATCAACATGCCATCACTGTACGCAGCTACTCCGCGGCGGCTGAACTGGTGAAACACCAAGCAGGGTTCGCCATTGTAGACCCATGGACTGCAAAACAATATCGCCAAGATGATGCCGTATCCGTGCATGCTTTGGAGCCAAACATGTCCTTCTCTGTATCTATTTTATTCGCAGAGCACACACCTCAATCCATTGCGACAAAGCAATTTATCACCGCCCTAAAACAACAGATGGTTTAAAGGTATAACTTGAAGTTATACCTGCCTAACAAATAAGCATTCGGTTTCCTAAATCAGTCTGGCTACATTAATGGGCAATAACGATGACGAAGGGAACCATCATGCAAATTGCTCAACCTTACCTACTCTTTCTTGGCGATGTAACCGATCCACTCGCAGCAAAAACCGCGCGTGGCATTTACCAATGGCGACCTGAGATTTGTCTTGGCCAAATCCGCCTGACGCCAGAAACCGTATCGCTTGGTTTAACCGACATGACACTACAACAAGCGCAGCAGCAAGGAGCAAAAACGTTGGTGCTTGGCACAGCAAATCCAGGAGGCGTCATTCCCGAAGCTTGGCAAGCTACCTTACTTGAAGCGGCAGAAATGGGATTTGAAATTGCATCGGGCATGCACCAACGTTTAGCGGAATTTGCTCCTCTTGCCGATCTAGAACAACGCGGATTAACCAAACTGTATGATGTTCGCCATTATGATGCCCCGCTCAAGGTCGGCAATGGCAAAGTACGCGCAGGCAAGCGAGTACTTACTGTAGGGACAGATTGCTCCGTTGGCAAAATGTACTCTGCCCTTGCCATTGAGCATGCATTGAAGCGTAAAAGCTGTCGTGCAGAGTTCAAAGCAACTGGTCAAACCGGAATTCTCATCGCAGGCAGTGGCATTTCGATTGATGCCGTAGTTGCCGATTTTATCTCCGGCGCAGTAGAAGCGATCAGCCCCGACTTCACTGACCACGATTGGGACATCATCGAAGGGCAAGGTTCGTTATTTAACCCTTCGTTTGCTGGCGTAAGTTTGGGCTTACTTCACGGCGCACAAGCGGACGCTCTGGTACTGTGCCATGAGATTGGTCGCCCGCACATCCGCAACTTACCACATGCGAGCTTGCCAACCATTGAACAAACGATAGAAGCGAATCTGGCCGCTGCTCGCCTAACAAATTCTAAAGCTCAATTAGTGGGTATTTGCTTAAACACTTCGGCGATCAGCGAAGAAGATGCGGCACAGTTATGCCAGGATTGGAGCGACAAATATCAGGTGCCCGTCACCGACCCTGTGCGTTTTGGCGTTGATGCGGTTGCAGATAAGATCCTTACGATTTAGGAAACATTTACGGTTTAGAAAATAACTGCGGTTTAGGGAAAACTAGTGAGATGAAAATTCATGTAGAACCTGTCACGATTGCCATGGCGACACCATTTCGCATCTCTCGCGGCAGTCGGACAGAGTGCCACGTAGTTCGCGTGACAATTGAACATCGAGGCATGATCGCCCAAGGAGAATGCACGCCATACCCTCGTTATGGTGAATCGGTTGAATCGGTAATTAAGGCGATTTCTCACGCCGCGCAAGAACTGCAAAGTTTGTACGCCAAAGGTGACGCTGATGTGATGGCTCTCAAAAGCAAGCTTCAATCGTTATTGCCCGCAGGAGCGGCAAGAAATGCATTGGATTGCGCCCTTTGGCATCTTCACGCGCTTTTGAGCCACAAGCAGCAGGTTCACGACCTCTTTACGTTACCTGAGGCGATTGTGACGGCGATGACGGTTTCTATCGACACGCCGCAAGCGATGGCCAAACAGGCGCAAGCTTACCTTAGTCAAGGCGCAAAACTGCTTAAGGTAAAACTGGATGGTGAAAACGTGATTGAGCGCGTTGCCGCAGTACGCGACGCCGCGCCGCACGCGCAAATTGTTTTAGATGCGAATGAAGCGTGGCAAAACCTCGACCTCGCTACGGTATTTGCTCAACTCGAACCGTTTAATATCACCATGATCGAGCAACCGTTGCCACAAGACCGTGATGACGTACTCGCCAGCATTCCGCACCCCATTCCACTTTGCGCCGATGAAAGTTGCCACACCAGAGAGCAATTGCATCAACTGCTTGGCAAATACGAGATGGTGAATATTAAGCTAGATAAAACGGGTGGGCTCAGTGAAGCATTATTGCTGGCCGACGATGCAAAAGAACTCGGTTTTAGCCTCATGTCCGGTTGTATGTTGGGGACGTCGCTGGCGATGCGTGCTGCGTTACCCATTGCTGCTCAGGCGAGCGTTGTCGATCTTGATGGCCCGGTGTTGCTCGGACAAGATGTAACGCCTAGCTTAGTTTATCGCGACGGCGAAATCGTTCTTTCCAAATAGCCTAAACAATCCCGAGGTTTTGATCGAAAAGTCAGAACCTCTGAGTTTATGATCTCGATTAAAAAACAATCAGCCCCATCATGAAATAAATCACATAAATTATACGGTTATTACGGCATGCTAAGATTACAGTAGTCCAAGAAGGTGGTCTTATGCATCGAGTCATCCGGAAAATGACATGGAAGACGAATAGGCGGTAATCCCGCCCTACTCCAATGCAGTGCGTGGGTTTCTATAGCAACCCACTTCCTAGCAATTCGTAGGTTTTTCACGCCATCTTGCAAGGAGGCTCTATGCCTATCAACAAAATACGCAATATCGCTTTTGTCGGCCAAACCGGGACCGGTAAAACCACGCTGATAGAAAAACTGCTCTTCACCTGCGATGCCACGCACCATTTAGGCAGCGTAGAAAAAGGCGATACCGTTACCGACTTCGACCCTCAATCCATCCAATATCAACACAGTATTGAAGCAACGCCAGTCGCACTGCGCTGGAATAAACACCGGCTCAATATCATCGACACTCCGGGACAAAACGAGTTACTTGGCCGTACGATCAGCGTTTTTCCCGCCGTTGAAACATCCGCCCTTGTCATCGACCCTCAAACGCCACTAAACCAAACTTCCGATCGCTTATTCACCTTTGCTAAAGAGCAGCAAAAATGTCAGATGATCATCATCAATAAGCTCGATAACCACGGTAATCAGTTAGAAAGATTGATGGAGAACATCGTTGAGCATTTTGGGGACCACTGCTTGCCGATCAACTTACCTTCGGCTGACGGGGAATCTGTAGTTGACTGCTATTTCGAACCAGAATTGGGACGAGAAACCTTACTTGCAACGGTAGATGAAGCTCATGAGACCTTAATTGACCAAGTTATCGAAGTCGATGAAGAACTGATGGAACTGTATCTGGAACAAGGCTCCGAACTCACCGCAGAGCAACTGCATGATCCGTTTGAAGAAGCACTGAGAACTGGACATGTGATTCCGGTCTGTTTTGTCTCAGCACAAACCGGCGCGGGCGTCGAGTTGCTGCTGCGCACCTTGGCGGAGATCATGCCCATGCCAAACGAGGGTAACCCTCCTCTACTGGAAAAGAACGGCAAAAAAATCAAAGTAAATTGCGAAACCTTAGAGCACACCGTCGCACACGTGTACAAAGTCAGCGTCGACCCATACATGGGAAAACTTGCCTACTTACGTGTGTATCAGGGTGAAATCAATGCGGGCAGCCAGCTTTATATTGGCGAAAGCAACAAGGCATTTAAAGTTGGGCACTTATATCAACTGCAGGGCAAAGATAGAACCGAGATCCCTCGCGCGCTAGCAGGCGACTTCTGCGTTTTAGCCAAAGTGGATGATCTCGAATTCGATTCAATCGTTCATGACTCTCACGAAGAAGATGGTGTTCAACTCAAAACGTTGGACCTTCCTGACTCCATGTATTCTTTGTGCTTGAAACCTCTTAAGCGTGGAGATGAGCAAAAATTAGGAGATGTGCTGAATAAAATTGCCAGTGAAGATCCTTCGCTGCGCATCGAACATCGCGCTCGCACCAACGAAACCATCATCAGCGGCCAAGGGGAGTTTCACCTCAAAGTCGCATTAGAAAAGATGGCGAACGTGTACAAACTGGACGTCGAAACCTGCCAACCAAGCGTCGAATACTTTGAAACCATCACCAAACCTGCCGAAGGGCATTATCGACACAAAAAACAAAGTGGCGGTGCAGGCCAGTTTGGTGAAGTGCAATTGAAGGTTCGTCCACTCGAGCGTGGCGCCGGATTTAAGTTCATCAACAAAGTGGTGGGTGGCGCCATTCCAACCGCGCTCATTCCTGCTGTTGAAAAAGGTATTTTGCAAGCGTTAGAGGAAGGCGCGATTTCTGGCAACCCAATTAAGGATGTGGAAGTCACCGTTTATGACGGTAAATATCACTCCGTCGATTCGAAAGAAATAGCGTTTGTCATCGCAGGTAAGAAAGCCTTTTTAGATGCGATTAACAACGCCGATCCTATTGTGCTAGAACCCATTGTCCAGATGGAACTGCACATCCCAACCGCGAACGTTGGCGATGTTTCTGGAGATTTATCTGGAAACCGAGGCTTAATCGAAGGCACCGAGCCAATCGACAGTAGCTTCACCTTACTCAGAGCCAAGTCACCAGTAAACGAGCTGCAAGATTACGCTCGTCGATTACGCTCCATCACTGGTGGTGAAGGCAGCTTTAGTATGACCTTAAGCCATTACGAGCCCGCGCCACCAGCAGTGCAAAAACAGGTCTGCCAAGGCAGTGCACAACAAGGTTAATTCCCTACGATTCAAATCAACCATACAAATAAAAAAGCGCCCTCATTTTGTTGAGGGCGCTTTTAGGTAAAAGAAAAATTATTTATCGAGAGACAAACCTATCTGACTGATTTTGCTTTCAAACTCTTCGATGCTGTTCGCTTTGTAAGTCGGAGCACCGTTAAAGTAGCGCGGTTTCTCTGGCAGCATCGCATTTTTCAGCTCTTGTTCTTGATCGATATTGTCATGGTAAACCGTTACACGATTTGGAATATCCTGCTTCATTACAGCCATTTGGGTTCTCCTTTATTAAGACGAATAGTAAGCGTAGAACGAATTTAACGGAGTACAGGCGAGACTGTGTAAAATTTAGACACTCACAGCAAAATCATATTTAAACAGTTGCATTTAATATTTTTGAGGCACTTTGTCGTGGCTATTGGCAAACGTAAGTACAGCGATTAAGGTGAGATTTCTCTACATGAAGACAGGAAGTCCGGTGTCACAACAAGAACTCAACCAAATGGGCAGTGCCAAAGTTTTTCTCATCGAAAAAGATGGAGTCCAAGTAATAGAAAAACGTAACCCTACTCAAATAGAGGTGGCGTTTTATCAACGCTATGCCGAGCAGTTTAACGCGCTTGGAATACACGTACCGCGCTTGATTCAATTCGACGACCAGAAAAACGTTCTGCACATTGAATACGTTCCCCACGCAGTCGATCAAGCATTCTTGCTTGAAGATGATCGAGTCATTGAACAACTCGTCAAACTGCACCAACTTCCACCAACATCAGATGGTATTTATCACCGCCACCAGTGGACACCACAAGCGACCCAACAAGCACTCACTACACTTGAACTGGGCTCAGAGACAGAACAGTTCTTCCACAACCTCCAACAACGATCGGCGCACCTTTTCGATGGACAGAACTTGATCTCCGGAGACTCGAATGCTGGAAACTGGGGACAGCGCGAAAATGGCGAGCTAGTGCTGTTCGACTGGGAGCGCTTTTCTACAGGGCATGTCGCGATAGATTTATCGCCGCTCATCGAAGGCATGGGCACATTTGATGATTACTTGAAGGTGGCAGGCAGGTATATAAAGTGCGCCGAGAAAGGTGAAACAACAGAATTGGCGCGCGATATCGGATTAGCAAAAGCGTGGATCGTCGTCGAGGTAGTCAACATACTGGTCTCCAGAAAAAATCCGCAGACCAGCAAATATTTGGACTGGTTTCGACAAACCTTGCCGCAATGGGCCAAAAGCCTTAGCGCTCAGGTGATGAGTTAGGCTCTGAGATTTGATACAAGTGACGCTCAGGCTCTGCGCACGTGGTTTCGCAGTTGCATACTTTATCAACACCAACGTTGTTTAAACCGCCGCAACTTCCTTGAATACGCTTGTTATGAAAGATAGCCCCAAGCGACATCAGCAAAATAATCGCGAGAAAACCAAGAAAGGTAAACAACCAAACCATACTAACCTGCCTTTTTAATCGACGCCTTTACGCTAAGTATAGCTGGGCTCGATTTTGCGGCGAATAATGCAGCAGCCTGTTTTGGGCGTGCTAGCAACGAGGGTTTGGCTTTTTTACCGCCGCAGCCACATGATCCGCATCCACCTTTTTTCTGATGATTGGTTGATGGACGACCTTGCGATGCGTCTGTCAGTGGCTCTCTCGGAACGGCAAGTACATCTTCCAATGAGCTGCGCGTTGAAAGTCTGAACACTTGTTTGCCACTGTGCAAAAGCTTTTCTAATGCGCGCTCACCGATGTTGCGCACCAGCACAGCTTCTACATTGTAGTCTTGTAAAGATTGGATAAGCTGGGACTTCGCTTTGCAGCCAGCTTGGGGCATTGCAGCGATGTTTGCTAGGTTTTTAAGCATTCCGTCAGTATCAGAATAAATAGCGATGTAAGGCGCTTTGACAAAATGGTTTGCCACCCGCTCACCATCATTAGGAATAGCATAAATCATAAGTTTGACTCCTCATTCGGAAAAACTAATGCATGACCTTCAACTAAACTTTTTGCGACCTTGAACCGCGCACTTTTTACTGTGTTGCCAAAAGTTTGTCTAGATATGCCCATTTGATCTGCGGCTTGTTGTTGGCTGAGTCCCTCTAAATCAGCCAAGCGCAGTGCTTCAAGTTCTTCTGGCAATATGGCGACTTGCTCCAACTGATGGAATGGCACGCCATTGGGCTTGAAACAATGGTGCGCCGCACGGCCGCATATTCTTCTTTCTATTTTTGGTCTTGCCATTATCGTCCCTCTCAAACACTGTGCTACGTTACGCCCAAATTATGGCATATGCCAATAACATTTTTGGCATATGCTAATAATCTAAGTTTGCAAAAATCGTATTTAATAAGATTCTGACAGTTTTCACACCACAACGAATCTCCAATTGCCACTTGCTTAAATCCAGCTCAATACTCAGCCCTACAATTCAAGCATTTACATGCGTTTGATGATTCTGACTACTTTGTCTCCAAGTCATGGCGCGACGCTTGGATAGCGCCAAAAACACCGGTTTTATTGACACAGATAGATCATTCTATTGCTTTGTTATGACGTAAACGTCGGAAACAGGGCTAATATTAACGGCATACAAAATCTTGATTTAAAGAGGGATAAAATGAAAAAGACAATGTTGGCGTTAACTGGTGCGGTAATTATTCTTGCAGGCTGTCAAGACGAGAAACCAGTAGAAACAAGTGCAGTTGAAACTCCTCAAGCAGTAGAAATGGAAGTCACTGACACTGAACTGCCTGTCGATGCAGTACCAGTGGAAGAAGAACAAGTGATCACCACAGAAACGTTTGTAGACTCAGAGCACAGCGCGAAAAACGCGCTAGATTGGAATGGCGTTTACAAAGGCACACTACCATGTGCTGATTGCGCAGGCATCGACGTGACTCTGACGCTAAATCAAGATGGCAGCTACGTGCTTGAGCAAAACTACCAAGACAAAGAAGATGGCAAGTTCAAATCAGAAGGCCACTTCACTTGGGATGAAAACGGCAGCATCGTAACGCTGACCGACGAAGACGCACCAAACCAATACTTCGTAGGCGAGAACATGCTTATGATGCTAGACATGAACGGTGAGAAAGCAACTGGCGAATTAGCTTCGTTTTACAACCTAACAAAGCAGCAATAATCGTCACTCTGACCTGATAGATGTTGAAAACCGAGCCTCCCCAAGCTCGGTTTTTTTGTTCTCCCCAACCATACTGTTTTGTCATTACGCAAAAAGCGAAATCACCGAAAGCCATACATTTCCATACGCTTTGCTGATAGAGGCTTACAACACCATTTTGTACACTGTTCAAAATAAAATAAACGGTACAGGAAATACAAATGAACAAGACACTTATTGCACTACTAACTTTGGCAGCAGCTGGCACCGCAACGGCAGGTGACACATACATCCGTAACGGCAACATCTACAACAACCAAGGTGGTTGGGTTGCGGAAGTGGGCGTAGCTCAAGGTAGTGATCTATTTAAAGATCAAAAACACAATACTGCACCAATCCTAAACGGTGGTTACCACGGTGAAGACTTCAACGCAGATTTGGGCGGCATCAACTACCGCTTCTTGGGTGAAACCAACGATCTGATCAACATGAGCGCATACGTGGTAGGCAGCGGCATTATTCGTGATGGCGATGTAGCAAAGAGCTTGAAAGGCACACAAAAACGTCGTTTAGCAGTTGATTTAGGTCTAAATACCGATTTCACTCTAGATGAGCACAACGTCATCTCGACATACCTACAACACGACATCAGCGGCGCATACAAAGGTTACTTAGCGGGCGCGACGTACTTCCACATCATGAACTTCGGTAGTGTTGATTTTGTTCCTTTTGCTAACCTAACTTATCAAAGTGAAGACTACGTAGATTACTACTTTGGCATCAAAGATCGTGAAGCGACGGCAAACCGCAAAGCATACAAAGGTGATGCAACTGTAAGCTACGGTCTGGGCTACAAGCTGGTTATGCCAATTAATGACAACTGGCAAATCAACCAAACGACTCAATACACTCGCCTAGGCAGTGGTATCAGTGATTCATCTGTTGTAGACAGCGCAAACCAATGGGTTGTTGGCGCAAGCGTGTCTTACAACTTCTAACTCAGATTTTAATTTAAAATCTAAAAAAGCCATCGTATTGATGGCTTTTTGCTTTCTAGAATATGATGATGCGATTGGCATCAAACGGGCTAACTACTGTGAGCAATCCAAAGTCGGTGTAAGTCGCTGTAGCCCGTATTCTTAACTTGCACGCCCCGAACTTGTTGAGTTTTTGTCACTTCTTCGTAGCCAATGAACAAAGGCAAATAGACATATTGCGCGCGCAGCGCTTCTTCAATACCCAGCAAATGAGAAATCGGTTGTTCATAAGCAATGGCTTCTTGAAGCTGCTCGCGGTGACGCTCCATCTGGTTTTGTTCGAAACTAAAACGTAAACCAGTCGCCACCGATAGCCATTCAAATACCCCATATTCAAATGGCGCTTCCATGACCTCTTCAATGAACAATAAATCCGCCAAGTGTGAAACTGACTCGGGAAAACTAATGTCTTCCACTTTGATGACCTCTAACTCTAGCCCCGTGCTACGAATCACCTCATGCAACCATTCAGAATGGCGCATCAGGTTCGGGATAGTCCATATCGGTTCAGCAAGCACGACTTTGCCTTGTAGCGTTGGCGCTGTCTCAGCGCTACAACCTAGCTCAAGAGGCGATAACTGAATACTGTCGACAGCACTTTGTGGCTCATGGTGCCGCTTTTGCTGATTAATATAGTTGGCAAGCTGGCGCCACTCTTGTTTCGTCAGTTGCGAATCTCGCCTCTCACGATAGGTGAGATAGGAAAGTGCGCTGATTTTTTCAATCTCAACATGATCCGAGACTTGATTGAAACTCAGCATATTCAAGTTTTGAACATCACCGTGAGAAAGCGTAATTTGATCCAAAAGCGCGCGTGCAGAAAAATACTCTTTGTGCGCTTGCAGCGTGATGCTCTCTTTGTTCCAGCTGCTGATTCGAAATGGCCCAGTACCGATATGATATGAATAACCCGAGCCAAAAGAGGCCGTGTCTCGACACAATATTGAGGCATGTGGCGTGGCTAACATGTATGGAAAGAATTGGTTTGCGCGTTTGAGCACTATCTTCAAGCAGTTCGGTGTTTCGGCTGTAACGGTTTCAATGCATTGCCAGAGCTCATAAACCGGCCCTTTAATTTGCTTGAGTCTTTCTAAACTCCAAACCACATCGTCTATGCTCAGAAGCTCACCATCATGACGAAAAATGCCTGGCCTTAACCATAACGTCATGACGTTTTCTTCCATTTTCCATTCATGCGCTAAAGCGGGCTCAATGCCACCATTGGAGTTTTGTGTTAGCAGCCCATCATAAACACTTTTGACCACGTGTAATTCGGTATGACGGAAGGTCTCTGCGGGATCGATATTTGAAACCCACGGATAAGAAGAAATAAGAATGGCGTTTTTAGACTCATTCAGCTCGTTCACTTTTTCCGATGCAATCGTAAGCGAACGAACCGCCGTTTGGCCGAACCAATCGATAAGCTTTGTTATCGAATTCATTCTGCCTCTGGCAAGCTCTTCCACCAAAAACTCGGTCATCGCTTGTTGCAAAGTAATGGTGATACTCAAGCGGCTTGGGTTGCTTCGCCCAATCGCCGGTTGCCAATCCACCCAACCGTAAGCCGCCAGCTTTTTCATCACAATGGAAACGTTACGTCTGGACGTGCAAATCACAGATTCGAGTTCGCTAAGCGTCACTAAATGATGCTTATGCGGTTCAAAATGTTTGAGCAGAAAATCTAAATATCTAAGATTTACATCGTTCACAGTGCTTCCTGAGCGTTTTTCTAAAAACCAAAAATAACACAGGAAGCTTAGTGACCAAACTTCCTGTGTCATATCTATATGAATTCAAACTGAGGGCTTAACTGAACAAACAACAGCACACCGCTTGGGTTAAGCCCAAAGAACTTGAATAAAAATGCTTAGAAACGGTAGCTCATACCGACAGAGAACGCGCTGATTTCTGCTTCAACGGTGACTTTTTCACTGCCTAGTTTCGCTACGTCTAACTCAGGTTTCATGTATTCCCATTCAACCTGTAGTGCTAGATTTTTTGTGATCGCGAACTCAGCACCTAAGCCGTAAAGTCCGGTTACTGTCGTTTCAGAAAACGTCGTGTGGCCTTCGTCACCAGTTAGCACAGAATTGCTTACTTTAAATTCCGCGTTGAAGTAAGAAAGGCCCGCTTTCGCGAAAAGATTGAAACGGTCACCAATTGGCAGCGTTAATTTAGGTTGGATAGCCAAAAACTTCATATCACCAACGGTAACGACAGAGCCGTCCAGAGCGTCATAACCACCGATCGCACCTTCAAGAGAGATGTACTCGTTGAATGTGTAACCACCAAAAACTTTGCCAGACAGACTTTCGTTGTCTTTAACTTCAAGTTTCTCGCTTGCGTTGTAGGTATTTGATTTGATTGAACCACTGATATCATCAAACGTTGCTTTACCGATCGATGCACCAATGTAAGGAGCGGCGTTTGCCATAGAACAAGTTGCTAGAAGGGCTGCTGTTAGCCATGTTTTCTTTAACATTGTATTTCACTGCCTGTTTTATTATTGAGTTTGTGTATCGCCCTTCCTTAAGCATGTCGCGTTATCCATCTCGCTTGGCGTTAAACCGAGCGAGATGTTAGTGAATAAAAACTCAATAAAACACGAAATAATTAGACACAACTTTTCTATTTTCCTTCTTAATTAAGAATATTTAATCTTAATTACAGACACTGCTGCTTTAACCAGTTGGTCAGTTTGACGATCTCGGCCTGCTTTGCTCGGTTCTTCTTGTGCACAAAATAAAAACTGTCGCCGGTTTCTAAACCATGAGATGGAATGTAAACCAAGTCTTGTGCTTTATCTCGCTCGTTCAACATGAAGTCATTGGCAAACGCGATGCCTTGATCGTACCTTGCAGCCTCGATCGCCAAGAGCATGTGGCTAAAATGCTGGACATCGACATCATTTGGTAACGTGTAACCACCCGCTTTGCACCATTCGGCCCAATCTTTCCCTCGTTCACGATAAATAGAATCTGTAGAGAGAATGGGATATTGCCACAGTGCGTCGGGGATAGATTGGTCTTGGATTTCTTTCCAAATTTTATGGCTACAAACTGGGTACAGCGTTTCAGCATAAAGCTTAACCGCCATATAGTTTCGTTTCGGTTTTTGCACAGTAATAAAGCAGTCGCCCACGCTGTCCGTTTGCTCTGGATCGCCCGCGACCATATTGAGTGTTAGGTCGATTTCAGGATACAAGCGCTTAAAGTCTGCCAAACGTGGGATCAACCACTTCACCGCCAACGAGCTGTAAATCGCTAGGCGAATACTGCCTTTATCCCCTTCTCGCACCTTTTGGCTCGCCATCGCAATTGAGCTAATAGCCGGGCTGATGTCTTCTAAATACCGCGCGCCCGTATCCGATAGTGAAAGCTTGCGACCTTGGCGAATAAAAAGCGATTCGCCCAAATAATCTTCAAGTAAGCGAATCTGATGGCTCACCGCACTTTGCGTCACATTAAGCTCCTCGGCAGCAAGAGAGAAACTCAGATTTCTCGCAACAACTTCAAAACAGTGAACCGCTCGCAATGGTGGCAATTTCATTATCTAAAAATCTCATACTTAAACTAATAAATATCACTTCACTTCATCCTATGACATCACCTAATCTTTGGCAAAGAATGAGGAGAAAAATGTGAAAGTCACATCTGTCGGGGCAGCAATGCTGCTATTAATTGTCGGGAATCTTATTGCGGTGCTTTCGGACTCTTTGATCAAAAGTGTCGCGAATGAAGTGCCGATGTTTCAGTTTGTCTTTTTTCGACAAATATCAGCGGTTATGTTCCTCCTTCCTGTCTGTTTGTTAGCAAAACAAACCAACTTTATGGAAGGATTTAAATGGCATGCGGTTCGTGCTCACGTGTGGCTGTTGGGTGCTGTATTTATGGTCATGGCGATCTCATCTTTGCCGCTCGCAACTGCGAACGCGATCTTTTATGCCGCGCCATTGATCATGCTCCCTCTCGCTGCGATTTTTTTCGGTGAACAGCTATCTAAACAATCGGTCGCTGCGGCGGTAATGGGATTTGCAGGGGTCTTGGTGATTATTCGCCCGGATCAAATTGATTGGGCAGCAATCTCAGCGTTTGTGGTCGCGTTAACGTTAGCCGTTAACAATCTGTTGATTCGTAAGTTGCCAAAAAACCAATCAGTGATGCAAACCTTGCTGATGACCAACTTGGCCGGTATTCCGGTTGCGTTGCTGTTGGTGCTCATAGAGGATCAGCCTTGGCAATGGGACGCGTTCCCTGTCGCGGCAGGGTCAAGTTTGTTCATTATGATCTATGCGGCGACTTGTGTACTGGCGTACCGTTCTATCGATAGCAACAAAATCGCGAGTGCAGAATACAGCGGTTTGATTGGTGCGGTTGTCGTTGGCTTTATTTGGTTTGGTGAAATACCAGATATTTTCATGGCCATCGGTACGGTGATGATCGTGGTGCCACTGATCTGGCTATCGAAACGCGAGCGTCGCAAGCAGAAAGAACATGCTCAGCTTCAGGCTCAAAAGGAGCACGAGCAGCAAGTACATATCGTTTCGTAAGACCTAAAAACTATACGATGAATGCAAAAAAGCCCTTTCGTCTATCAGACCAAAGGGCTTGTCTTTATCACTCAATTCAAACGTAAATTATTGTGGCAGAACCACTTTGCCATCTTGAATTGGGAAAGTTTTCGTCGCAGGTTTGCTTGCCATACGAATTGTGGTTGGTGCACCAGCCACTTCATACGTTACGTCGTAACCTACCACCTTCTCAGAAGTCGTGTATTCGGTGTGACACTGCTTCTTCGTGGTCGTAATTACATCGCCCTTCTGCACATTTTCTTGAATCTTACGACCCGTCAATGCACCTGCGATCGTGCCTGCTGCGGTTGCGATGACTTTACCAGAGCCACCACCAATTTGGTTGCCTAGTGCTGCACCAGCTGCCGCGCCGCCTACCGTACCGATGATTTTGTTGTCATCTGTTGGCTCAACTTGCTGAGTCACTACCACGTCTTTACATACTTGGTGAGGATTTTTCACAGTTTCAGTGACCGCTTCCACCAAAGTAATGTTTGCTTGAGTTGGCGCTGGTGGCGTTTTGTCTTTACAGCCAGCTAGTACAGCAACAACTGCCGTTGCAATTGCGATAGATTTCATATTCATGATTTACATCCCAGTATGGTTTGCTTTGATGAACGGTATAGTAAATCGCGAAGAGAAATTCACATCAGGCGAAAACAAAGCCTCTGTCATTACGGAGTAAAAAAACGGTGTTTTATAAATAGAGCGTCAGAACAATCTCAGCGAGAGGTTAATTGAGGCCAATTCACATCACTGAGGTTTATTGTTTTGCGTTATTCACTGTGGGAGGTGATGGTTTGCACTTGGGCAAAACCATCACTAAAGACATTTGAGTTACGCCAAACTCAAAAACAGCTCGTCGTCAGTGAGGTACTTGTGACGATGGCTCACATTGCGAACATGCATGAACATAAAATCCGGAAAACCAGGAGCGATGATGTTGTTTGGTTCCCAGCACACACCGCCGACAAATACGTAGCGGCCTTGCTTCTCTTCATCATGCAGTTGATTGTTAACAACTGAAGATAACTCGGCGCGGCACCCTTCTACCACACAGACGATTTGGCCTTTAAACAAGCCAATGACACGTCGCACGAGGTTCGCTTTAATACCGCATTTCCAGGCTTGGCGTGTTGCCATCTCATAGCCGTGTTTTCTTATCGCTTTCTTTTGCAAATGTACAACTAAATTCATTTTTGACTCCTGATTCAAGCTATTACGTGAAGCCCAAAGTCATGAAAAAGCAGATAAACGCATAGATAAACTATGTGATCAGGCTAAGTGAGTGCTCTGCGAAAGAACACTTTCCACAATGCCGCAACGTTGGGAGTATCTATCAATCATAGTCTCTAGCGACGCAAAAAACGCAAGGGAGCAAAGATTGATATAAGACTTACTATAACGAAATCACCCTCTTCGTTTACCGATATAAATTTATCGAAACGATAGAGGGTGATTATCAAGAAAGGAGCTAAAAAGAGCGGTATTTACGCATCAATAAGGTAGTTCTTCCCTTCGCTTTCGAGGCGATCAATGAGCTTACGACATTCATTTAAATCAAGCGGTTGTTCAAAGCGACGTTTAAGATTCATCAAAAAGAAAATGTCTTCACACATTGCCTTTTCTGGCTCGTCACTGATCTTGGCGACTGGAGAGCCATTACAAGTCACCATTTTAATCACGATGGAAAGCGGCTGATATGCCTCGCCTTGATCGTTAACGTAATTACCCATGTCATTTGCCAGCGACGTACCGATACCGAAGCTCACTTGCACACGGCCTTGGAAATGCTCACAAATGTCTAGCGCTTGCTCGAAGTTCAAACCATCCGTAAAGACTAGGGTCTTCGTCATCGGGTCGATGCCAAGCGACTCATAGTGCGCAATCATCTTTTCGCCCCAAGTGAATGGGCAACCGCTGTCGTGACGAACGCCAACGTACGCATTACTCAACTCTTCATCGAAGTCTTTGAGAAATGCGTCGATGCCGATGGTATCCGTCAGTGCGATACCCAGTGCGCCATTGAACATTTTTTGCCAACGTTGCAGGGCAATTTTCTGCGAATCACGCACGTTTACTAACGCTTGATGGCCCATAAACCACTCGTGAGCAACCGTGCCAATTGGGGTAAGATCTAACTCTCTCGCCAAATGGTAGTTACTGGTTCCCGTCAAGCATTGTGGCAATTCCTTGCTTAAGTACTCCAACATGGTGCGCTGCGCTTGAAAAGAGAAACGGCGACGCGTCGACATATCTGCGAATTTGAAGTTAGTAATGTTGCGACGTTCTAGTTCGGCTTTCAAATAGCGAACTTTGTCTTCCAATACGGTTTGGAACTGCTCGAACGGGATATCTGACCAACGTTGACGGCTGCGAACTTCCGACACAATGCTCATGATGATGGTTTCGTACAGAATGGTTTCCTTCCACAAGCCATTGATTGTAATGCGTAGCTGGCTTGAGCCATCCGACATGGTTTTGTTATGGAAAGAGACATCGCTTTGCGGGTTAAAACGGAAGTGACGTAACGCTTCGACAAACTCGGGCTTTAGGTACGGCGCAACGCGCTTCATGTACGCAATTTCATCTTCAGTAAAGCGAACATCTTGAAGTTTAAGAACTTCTGCCTTTACCTCTGGCAGCAATTCCGACAGATCTTCTTCGCTACGCACGATGAATTTGTACGACACCATCGCATCAGGATAAAGTGCGGCAACTGCACTCATCATGTTTACTTTGTACACATCAAAGTCCAATGCACTTTGAATGATGCGAGAAGAAAATAGTGTGGTCGTCATTCGGAGCCCTTCTACATGCCCTTCCGTGGGTATATAACTTTTTGTTACTAACTAATTTGCGTAAACAATAAACACCCATCTTTAGTTTGTCAACTTTTGTTACTAACCACTCTTTTTTATATGGTTTTTCCGTTTAAAAATTCAGCACTGATTGTGAATAAGTCAGATTTATAGGCATTGTTATGCTCAATCGATTTCGTTAACAGCGTCGACAATGTTTCTAACAACTCGTTACTTACCCATTGATTGACCACTTGTTATGCGCTAGATTACTTACAAATCAATATTAGGACCCAACCATGATCGTAACTGTCGACATTATTCCATTCAGGCTATCTGGCTGTGCCGATAAAGGATTGGAAGTGTTGCTGATTAAACGTTCAAATCCGAATCGGCCTTACCATGGTGTCTGGGCATTACCGGGCGGGTTTGTCTTTGATAAAGACTTGACCAGCGAAGGCGGACGTCCGGCAGATGAAAACTTTGAAGCGGCGCGCCGACGCATTTGCCGCGAGAAGATTCATACCTATCCTCGTCACTTCAGCGAAGCGTTTATCGACGGTGATCCTAAGCGCGATCCGGAAGATTGGAGCTTAAACATCACCCATTACGCATTAGTTGACCGCAACAACGTCGAGCAAATCAACAATGCTGGCGTGCCCGAGTGTCAGCTCAAATGGTTCCCATTGCAGGCGATCCTCAATGGGGAAGAAACCCTAGCTTTTGACCACCAAAAAACCATCGAAAAAGCATGGCAGAAACTGCGTGCTTCGATTGAGTACACATCAGTGCTGCTGTTCGCACTCGATAAAGAATTTTTGGTCGCTGACATCATTTCTGCATATCAAGAATTTGGCATCGACATCAGCCGCATGACCATAAAACGCCGTTTGATCGACTCAGGTGTGTTGAAGCCGACCAACAAAGTCGCGTCCACCAACAAAGGCAAAGGCGGTAAGCCAGCCATGGTGTACACGCTGACAAGCGATGAAGTGACCTTTTTTCAAAACTGTTTGCGTGGCTAAACGCAAACAATCAGACAGACAAGGAGTCTGCCATGACTGTTCGAGTTAACTATCAAACTACAGCCGTGATCGACGTTGATCCAGAGAAAGGCTTTAGTGAGCTTTGTCCAGATGAATTACCTGTAGCAGGCGCATTGGACATCGTGCCGGAGCTACTAAAAAACCATGCGAAAGGTCGCTTGAAGCTAGTAAGCCGTGACTTGCACCCACCAAAAGCCGCTTGGGATGCAGAAACGCCCGCGAACATGCTAGAGCCTGTTGGCTTGCCAAATGTCGACGTAAAATGGAATCGCCACTGTGTGCTTGGCACAACAGGCGTAGAGCTTCTGGATGGGTTACCTCCAGTGCTTGACTACGATTTCCAAGTCAATAAAGGGATGGATCCGGACGCACACCCTTACGGCATCTTCTTCCATGACGTGGCTGACACCAAAACTACGGGTGCAAATGAGTTTCTGAAATGCAATAAAATAGATACCGTCGTAGTTGGTGGATTAGCGCTCGATTTCTGCGTCAAGAAATCCGTTATGCAAGCGTTAGATCTCGGCTTTAAGGTGATTGTGAATCTGGCTGCAACTCGCGCCGTTCTGCCAGATACGGTCGACAGCGTGATCGCAGAGATGAAAGAAAAAGGTGCACTGTTTGTTAAAAATGCCGATGACATTATTGTTGAACGCTTCGCGTAATTAACCGGTTTCCTTGTATAAAAACGGCCCAGATTTCTGGGCCGTTTTTATTTGCTTATTTTGGGATCGCGTCTTACTCATCATTTGCTTGCTTGGCTTTTCTTGATCTGTTTTTGCTCTATTTATTCTGAAGAGATTTCAACACTTCCGACTGGCCATAAATCTCTGCAAACGTCTTTAAGTCGAGTCCTGCTTTGTTGCGCAAATCGCGCGAACATTCCGCTTGATACAAGTCTTTCGCTATACTAATTTCGCGCTTAATCAGCGCCCCCATCAGGGCCGTGTTACCACGCTTGTCTTGTAAACAGGCATTCGCTCCAGAGTCGAGCAGTAACCGTACCGTGTCTTTATTACCCTGATATGCCGCCACCATTAGCGCGGTGTAACTTTCATTGTTGCGCTGATCAATCGGGAAACCTTGCGATACAAAGGTTTCAACCACTTCATTGTTACCAATGCGCGCAGCATCAAAAAAGAGCTCTACTAAGGATTGATATTGAGTTTCGAGTTTGTCTTGAGAGGCAAACAAGCTAAAAGATAAACCCAAAGAAAATAGTACAGAGCTGAGCAAGAATACGTTTTTCATTCACCCATCCTCATTAAAAATGACAGAAAATGGCCTACGGGAGCCCTGATTTTCGGGCAGAAAAGAGCAGATACTTCTCCCGCAGGCCAAAACTTTACGCCTTACATCATCGCTTTATTTTTCACTTGCGAGAGATTGGTATCGGTCGCTTCAGCAAGACGCGAACCGTATTCTTTATCTGCACGATAGAAGTAGCTCACCATCGTCGCTTTGATGTCTTTATCCATTACCTTATTCAGGTCGCCCGCTAGGTTAGCAATCAGATCGCTTCTGTCTTGTTCATTCATGCTGCGGTACAATACGCCAGCTTGGTAAAAATCTCGTGGTTCACTGATCGCTTTTTGCTGAACCGTACCGACGAGCTTGGTTTCTACCGCTTTAAACTGATTGTCTTCAGCCAAGTTAAGCTTGCGGCTTGGTTCATAATTTACGTCCCCATTGCTCAGCTGCGCGTTATTGCTCAAACCATTTTGATTATGGTTACTAACAGACGTTAACGGACGGTTCACTGGCAGCTGGAACAAGTTCGCGCCTAAGCGGTAAAGCTGAGTGTCAGCGTACGCAAACACACGGCCTTGCAACAAACGGTCTTCCGATGGCTCAATACCTGGGATCAAGTTTGAAGGTGCGAATGCCGACTGTTCGGTGTCTAAAAAGAAGTTTTCCGGCAGACGATTAAGCGTCATTGTGCCCACTTTGCGATCCGGTACATTCAACCACACTTTGGTTGCATCAAGGCCGTTGTAATCTAACTTGCTTAACGCTTCTGGCGACAACACCTTCACGAACAGATCCCACTTAGGGTAGTTTCCACGACCAATTTCGGCATACAAATCATTCGTAAGGTGATTGAAGTCTTTACCCTGCATTTCCGTCACGTCATTAGGACGAAGACTCTTAATGCCTTGTTGGCTCTTCCATTGGAACTTCACATAGTTCACATCACCTTGTTGGTTGATCCACTTGTAAGCGTGAACGCCAAAGCCATCCATTGTGCGATAGCTCGCTGGCGTACCAAGATTGCTGTACACCCAAGTCAGCATGTGAGTCGCACTTGGTTCATGGCTAAAAAAGTCAAAGAATCGGTTTGGATCCTGAACATTGTTCACTGGTGACGGTTTCAGAGAGTGCACCATATCCGGAAACTTGATCGAATCGCGGATGAAGAACACAGGCAGGTTGTTCCCTACCAGATCCCAGTTGCCCTGTTCAGTATAAAATTTAGTGGCGAAACCTCGTGGATCACGCAGTGTCTCAGGTGATCCTTTTGAGTGAATAACGGTCGAAAAACGAACGAAAACAGGAGTTACCTTCCCCTTTTCAGTGAAAGGAGCGGATACCGTTAAATCACTAAAATCGCCAGACGCAACAAATTCACCGTGCGCACCCGTGCCACGAGCGTGTACAACTCGCTCAGGAATACGTTCTCTGGCAAAACGTTGCAATTTTTGGATCAGGTGAACGTCTTGCAGCAATACGCTGCCGTTTTCACCTGCTGTGATTGAATTTTGGTTGTCACCGACTGGTGCACCGTTATCTCTTGTCAGGGTTTGCGCCTGTAGAGATGTGCTGGCTAAGCCAACTGTAATTAATAAAAAGCTTTTTGACATCTGCATGGTTGCTCTCCAATGCGTGCTCACCATTTAGTCCATGAGTGGTAAATGGATATTCAAAAGCTCTTTTCTGCCCACGAAGAATATATCTTCAAAGATTCCATTTGTTTAATGGGAATTGGCGATAGATTTGATAGGGATAAACGATGAAAGTTTTCGTTTTTCATCTATTTAGATTAAAAAACAAACCAAAAGCATGAGAATCTCGTGGCGAGAGTGATTACACTGAATAAACATCACCAAGCAGAAAGGATATTGCATGCATCAACATGAAAAATTGAACTACGTTGAATTTGGTACGCCCAATATCGGTGCCACTAAGGCGTTTTTTGAGCACGTTTTTGGTTGGCAATTTGTCGACTACGGCCCTGACTACGCGGCCTTTTCTGGCCAAGGTTTGGATGGCGGATTTTATTCGGCAGAACAAGTCAGTCAAACCTCAAACGGAGCAGCACTATTGGTGTTCTATAGCTCTGATATTCATGCCACGTTAGAAAAAGTAGCGAAGTTTGGCGGGCAAATCATCCGCCCTATTTTCGAGTTTCCGGGCGGATGTCGTTTCCACTTCACTGAGCCAAGCGGAAACGAGTTTGCAGTGTGGTCAGAAAGTCACTGAATCAGCGGTATTGTGTTGTTAACCCAACACCACTTCAACGCCGAGTTTTTTCAACTGTTCGAGGTCGCTTTTCGGAGCGGCTTTGTCAGTTAACAACACTGAGATTTCGTTTGTCTTACCAATCGACGAAGGATAAATCTGACCAAACTTGCTGGAATCCGTCAGGACGATATTGCGTCTTTTCTTTGCCAGAATGGCCTCTGCAATGTCGGCACGCATCATGTCTCGGCTAGTAAAACCTGTGTCTTGGTGAAATCCGTCAATACCTAAGAAAGCCGTGCTGAAATGAATGTTCTCAATACAGAGTTTGGTGAGCGGGCCAACGAGGCTTTCGCCTTGGTGCTGATACACGCCACCCAACAAGATAATGTTGGCCGATGTATTGCGGATAAGATGCGCAATATAGGCCGATGGCGTAATGATAGTCACGTCGCCACGCTCGGCTAACGTACGAGCCAATAGCGCATTTGCACTGCCCCCTTCAATCAGCACCGTCTCATTCGGTGCGACCAAATCCGCGGCTTTGTTAGCAAGTGTTTGTTTAATATCAAAACGCACTTCTAAGCGGGTATCTATATCATCACTTTGCAGTGCGGTAGCAGCGCCGTGAACACGCTTTAAGTAGCCCTGTTGCTCAAGAAAATTCAAATCCTGCCTGATGGTCACGCCCGACACGCCGATGATGTCAGAAAGCTCCGTAACTTGAACGCGTTTACGGTCATTCACTAATTGCAGAATTTCATTTTGTCTTGGATTCACAGGCTCGCTCCTTATTGATGAGCTTGCAGTATACGCCCGAATACTTTCATATGAAAGCAGCCTGTGAACAGGATTAATAAGCTAAGTCGCGTTAAACGGTAAGCTCAATACGGTTGCCATCTGGATCTAATACGCAGCTTTCGTAATAACCATCTTCCACCAAGGTTTTGGTTATTTGGTCAACGGCCTGCTCTGATCCTAATGCGAAGGCAAAGTGTGCCAACCCTGTTACTTGCATCGAGTGAGAGTTTTCACAGGCGGTCACTCCTTCCATCGACATCAACTCCAATCGAGCACCACTTTCAAACGAAAGAAAGTAAGACGAAAAATGCTTCTTCGGATTGTAGTATTTATCGTTGGATACGGCGTTAAAATATTTCTCATAAAAGCTTTTCAGCTCTTCCAAACGCTCTGTCCAAATTGCGACATGTTCTATTTTCATATTGGCTCTCTTCGTAAGTATTTGTGATTCAATAATTGCTGGCATTGGCATCAAATCTAACGAGGACGACTTGAATGAAAAAGAGAGCAAATCACTGCAACCTTGTTCCTGTTTTATGGTAGGAGTTGTGTTTGCATGACGGTGTTGTTCATAATGGCGCAAAATTTTACAGGATAAAATGATGGAAGAGATTTACTTCGCAGGCGGCTGCCTTTGGGGCGTACAAGAATTTATGCGCCACCTTCCGGGCGTAATCAGCACCGAAGCTGGACGCGCAAATGGAAAAACGGATAACACTCAATCTGAATACGATGGCTACGCAGAATGCGTTCGAACCGAGTTTGATCCAAGCCAAGTGTCGGTTGAAACCTTAATGGGCTATTTCTTTGAAATCATCGACCCATATAGCATCAACAAGCAAGGGGACGATGTTGGTGAAAAGTACCGTACCGGCGTATACAGCCGTGATACCAAGCACCTTGAAATCGCCAAATCATTTATAGCAACAAGAGACGATGCCGATAAGATTGCGGTTGAAGTATTACCACTAAAAAACTACGTTCCAAGCGACGAAGAGCATCAAGATAGACTCACTCGTTTCCCAAACGATTACTGTCACATCCCCCTAGACCTGCTGCATAAATATAAGAACAAGTAGCCTGCTGAGTGTAAGCGACAAGTAGCTCCAGCATACCTTGTAGTACGGAATCATCCGATTTAGTAACGGCAGGATTCACGAACTGGAGAAATAGCGAAGCCGCGAAGATTTTCACTGTAATATTTTCATTTTATGATCTAATCATTATCGTTACATAGACTAAATAATGGCCATCATTTTTGGTTGTAAAAAATAACGAGAGGAGCAATTAAATTACTCCTCTGTAAACCATCAAATAAATTTATAAATATTGATTCTTTCTATTTGATTTTTAACACGTCGTCAGGCTTCCAAGTCTGGTCAAAGAATTCAATACCCGTTCCGTACAAACGAATTGCGGTTAAGAAATCTCTGCCCGGAATGGTTTTAATATAATTGGACTCTGGTGCGCCATTAGGAAGCTGAGGTCCAAAATATAAATCGATTGAACCGTCTGTGTTTTTCTCTATGTTGTCAAAACCATTTTTAGAAGGGAGTAACTGCGATGTTTCTGGCATGGTGCCATCCACTACGTTGTACAGTGTCACAGCCCAAAAGAGTTTTGCTGGTGGGTTTGCAGGCAGATGAAGCTTGTATTGATGGCTACCATTTAGAATGTCACCCTTACTATCTCGCACAGTGAAAGGATACTTCGAGCCTGCATTCATCGTACGCATCACCATCGCTGGCGCTGAAGAGTACGCATACTGGAAGAAAGCGGCACGTTGGTCAATGTCCAAATATGACTCCTGCATGTATTCAGACGTCGCACCAGCCCAAGCTCGTTCATATTGACGATCCTTGTAGTAAAGATTACGTTCGTCTTTGCGGCCCAATAGGCGCTGCGCGGTGATCATTTTAGGAGCGGTTTTTACCGCTTTCTCAAGCAGTTGTTTTTCTTCAACGGTGGGATTAAACGGCTTACCTTTTACGATACCAATCGACGCAAGTACGCCTCGTAGCTCTGGAGAGATGGCAGAAATTGGCTCTTCATCCACAAACTGTTTCATTTTCTCCCAGTAAGAGAAGTCGGTTGGGTACATCATGTTGATGCGTTGACCAGAAGCGTTTGGAAATTTCATCGGTTGGATGTTTTTCTCTTCATTCCACAATGGATAAATACGAGTCTGTTCTGCAATCTTGACAGCATCTGATGGGTCAGCGCCGTTTTCGCCTTTCTTCATGACGGTTCTAAAGAACAAGAACACGTTGTTGGTGCTCGATGTAAAAGTGAAATATCCTTTCGGTACAGGTCCGTCATAGTTCGGTGGAAGCAACAAATACAAGCCACCACGAGCACGATCTGGGCCAATCAAACCGACATCAGTGATCGTTCGTTGGAAAAAGTCTGTGAACATGCCAATTACTTTTGGCGGCGCAGCGACAACCAACGGGCCCGTTTCTTTCAGATCGAGATAGTTCATAGAGTAGACAACATCCGCATTTGGTGTCGGAACTAACGTTCTCGAATCCATTCGGTCTTTCCAAATTGGCAACACGTTGTAACCCTTGCCAAACTTACTTTCCGAACCATCACGCATGCCAATCACATTCATAGCAGGCTGCATTTGGTAGTACGCACTAATGGCTCTTTGGTAATACAACTCTTGGACGAGTTTTTCCGCTTCGTTTTGCGTGGGCCAGTTACCTTCCCATTGCTGTTGAACAAGAGAGGACTCATTGGCATTCGGCGCTGCATAAGCGACGGAAGAAATGGGTAAAGATGACGCAAGTAAGGTCACTAATAGCGCTTTGGGTACCGCTTTTAGGTTCATAATGTGCTCCTGTTTAAGAAATCAACACGTCTCCTAATCACATTACTTCCAACAGCACTTTGGTGATATTGACTTATGTTTATGTCAACTATACCAAATAGAGCATAAATAAACGGCCACAAGTGTGGTACGTTTAGCTGGTATAAAAACCACTATTTGAGCCACGTGATCAACGATGTCCCCATCCAGAAAATTAACGAAAGGTTTATTGCATCAGCTCGATCTTAACCTCTTGAAGGTTTTTATCGTGCTCGCAGAAGAACAGAAAACCGTGCTTGCTGCCAAACGACTGAACATGACTCAGCCAGCAGTCAGCCGCGCGTTATCTCGACTGCGCCAGCACTTTAACGATGAGCTTTTTGTTCGCACTCGGCATGGTTTGAAACCGACTCGAAAAGGTCAACTCTTGGCAGACAACTTACCTCGAATTATTGACGAGTTATCCATCGTTCTCGAAGGTTTGGATGACTTTGATGCAGGCTCTCATGCTGCGCATATTCGAATTGCGATCAACAACTTTTTTGGCGTCTCTTTGCCCGCGAAGTTTTACTTAAAGATAAATAAACTGGCTCCAAACATGGTTTTTAGCATCGAGAACTGGGGGCCTACAACGTTAAACCGGCTGGTGAATGGCGACATTGATCTTGGCATCAACTACAGCCTCAATAACGTTCCGAAAGAAATCTCTCGCCGATATTTAGCCAATGATCATTTCCAAATTTTTGCGAGAGAAGGTCACCCTCTGACGGAGAAGATCGTCACGGTGCAAGACATTGCCTCTTTCCCTATCGTCAGTGCGATCGTGCCAGATTGGAACGAGAAAAAACCTCGCATCATTCAACTCGATCAATCTCAAACACTTGGATTCAACGTCGCCTTTCGATCTGAGTCTATCGCCTCGCTTTTAGAAATTACCGCCACTAGTGATGTTCTCTTTCCCACGTCCATGTATCTGCTACAAAATCATCACCCACGACTCTCAAAACTGACATTAGCAGAATCGATTGTCGAAACACTGGTGTCAGAATCTCAGGAAATCGAGCTCTACATGCATTATCGAAACCGTAGCAACCCGATGTTTAAGTGGCTACTTTCCATCATCAATGAACTTTTCGAATACGATTTTCCTCAAGATTGAGCCGATTTGTCGGTTCAATCATCACCGCATAAATATCCACCAGCCCTTCACTCACGTTTAATTATTGTAACTACAGCGGCCACCACAAATAAATGGAATATAAATCACATAATAAATTTCATAATATTCCGCGTTATTAATGACGGCTATCACACTTAAGCTTGGGTGATACAAAAGTATAGTTATTGTATTTTTTTTACTATTTCCGAAAACCACTTCATTAATTAAATTTGACTCATTACTTCAGTACCAATGAGTCACAAAATGATTACAGAACTAACAAACGTCAATTTAATTAAAGGCAACCTTCAAGAAAATAATAAAAAAGAAGTCTTTGAAGAGCTAGCGAAAATGCTATTCGAAAATAATCGAATCAGCAGCAAAGAGGCTTTTTTAACCGACATAGAAGCACGTGAAACATTAAGCGTGACTTCAATGGACGGCATCGCCTACCCACACGCAAAAAGCAAAGCGGTCACAGAGCCTGCAATCGCTGTTGGCGTAAAGCGCGAAGGCATCGAGTATGGCGACGAAGAGGGAGTCAAACCGACCGTATTCTTCATGATTGCTTCACCAGATAACGGTGCCGACCACCATATTTATGTTCTTCAAGAATTATTCGGAAAATTTAGCGAAGAGTTTATTGAAGATATTCATAACGCAAAAGACGAAAACCAAATACTAAATATTTTAATTAATTCATAAGGCGTGAAATTATGAGTACAATCACAGCTCAAGCTACTAATAATAGCGATTTCAAAAAACTACTCAGTACCATGAAAGGTCACCTTTTATTCGGTACTTCTCACATGCTTCCATTTATCGTTGCGGGTGGTGTACTACTGGCGCTGGCGGTAATGGCATCAGGTAAAGGTGCGGTTCCTGCGGACGGTTTATTGGCGGATATTTCTAATATCGGTATTAAAGGTCTGGTGCTGTTCCCAATTATTCTTGGTGGCTTCATTGGTTACTCAATTGCAGACAAACCGGCACTTGCTCCAGCGATGATCTCTTCTGGCATCATGGCTGACATGGGCGGCGGCTTCCTTGGTTGTATCGTAGCGGGCTTCATCGCTGGTGGTGTGGTATTCCAACTTAAGAAGATCCCTCTTTCTGCTAACATGACTGCGTTGGGCGCTTACTTCATCTACCCACTTGTTGGTACGCTTATCTCTGCAGGTATCGTTCTATGGGGTATCGGTGAGCCAATCAAGATCTTCATGGCTTCTATGAACGAATTCCTAGCTTCTATGGCTGGCGCTTCTAAAGTGGTTCTAGGTACGATTCTTGGTGGTATGACTGCATTCGATATGGGCGGTCCAATCAACAAAGTAGCAACGCTATTCGCTCAAACTCAAGTTGATACTCAACCATGGCTAATGGGTGGTGTTGGTATAGCAATCTGTACGCCTCCTCTAGGTATGGCACTAGCAACATTCCTATTCAAGAAAAAGTTCACTAAGCAAGAGCAAGAAGCAGGTAAAGCAGCAGCAATCATGGGCTCTATCGGTATCTCTGAAGGTGCTATCCCATTCGCAGCAAACGACCCTGTACGCGTTCTTCCTTCAATCGTTGCTGGTGGTATCGTTGGCTGTGTGTTCGGCTTCCTAACAGACGTACTACTACACGCACCATGGGGCGGTCTAATCACAGCACCTGTATCAAGCAACATCCCAATGTACGTTGTAGGTATCGCACTAGGCTCACTAACAACAGCAGTTATCGTTGGCTTCTGGAAACCGGTTGCTGAAGAAGAAGCAGAAGACGAAATCGTTGAAGCAGCACCTGCACAAGCTCAAGCGACTCCAGCAGCAGGCGAAGGCGAGTACGACATCGTAGCAGTAACATGTTGCCCATCTGGCGTAGCACACACATTCATGGCAGCGAAAGCACTAGAGAAAGCAGGTGCGGCAGCGGGTCTGAAAATCAAAGTAGAAACTCAAGGGCAAAACGGTATCCAGAACCGCATCACTGACCTAGATGTAGCAAACGCGAAGTTGGTTATTCTAGCTCACGATATCCAAGTAAAAGACGCTCACCGCTTTGCAAAAGCAAACGTTGTTGAGTGTTCAACGAAAGAAGCGATGCGTAACGCAGCGACTCTTGTGAAAGCTTAAACCTTAAGCTCCTCCCCCTAAGAGCCCTTTCCCCCAAAGGGCTCTATCTATTGAAAACGCACATTGAATACATCAATTCAAATCAATCCCTTCCACTAATGACAGTGTCATTTCTGCTGCCGAAACTTCTTTGCAACCCGACGAATTTTGTCCGCACCACAACGGCGTAAATTCATCTCGGTTTTGCTTCTCCATAAGAGCTCTTAACTGAGTCATTTCAATGGAAGCATATGGGAATTTCGGCGCAGACTCACAGATGTAGCCTAGCTCCGACATCGCGCGATTCACAATGCCTCGTGCTGGCCTGCCCGAGAAAACATTAGTCACCGCCGTATGCTGCGCGCGCTCACTGGCAATCGCATATCGATGTAAAGACGAGGTTTTTGCCTCATCACACAACAAATAGGCGCTGCCAACCTGCACGGCACTTGCTCCTAACTTTAGCGCGGCTTCAACACCGCTTTTATCGGCAATTCCTCCTGCTGCAATAACAGGTAAATTCACACGCTTGACGATTTGCGGTAACAACGCCATCAAGCCTAATTGAGTAGATAAATCATCCGATAAAAACATTCCTCGGTGTCCACCAGCCTCCAAGCCTTGTACGATAATGCCGTCAACGCCTTTTGCTTCCAGCCACAGTGCTTCATCCACTGTGGTCGCTGTCGAAAGGATCTTCCCTCCCCAGCCTCTAATTCGCGCTAACAAGTCATCGGCAGGCAAACCAAAGTGGAAACTGATTACTGGCGGTGCAAATGGTTCAATCGCGTCAGCAATATCATGATTGAAAGGCATCCTTGTCGGAGCGTTTGGCTGAGCCTGTACGGTTGCACCAACTTCAGCAAAATACGGTTGCAGCGTTTTTTGCCACTCTTCGTGCTTGTTAGCGTCGTATTTCGGCATTTCATGGCAAAAGAAGTTGAGGTTGAACGGTCGATTGGTCGCCTGTTGAATAAGTTGAAGTTCTTTAACGATGGCGTCTTTATTCAACATTCCACAAGGTAACGAGCCAAGCCCGCCAACATTACTCACAGCAATGGCCATTTGGCTATCTTGCACGCCAGCCATTGGGGCTTGAATAATCGGTAACTCTGTCCCCAAAAGTGCATTAAATGCGTTGTTTTTCATCGTTCTTCCTTGAGTTCATCCAACTGAGTTTTTGTTGTTTTATGCGCGTTTTCACTGATACGCATCAATATGTCCACTATCTCATATCGACTAATTTTTACCCAACTACGTTGTTATTTCTGTGCACTCAATGCCCACTCAAAATGATATTCCGCGTCAATTAGCGATTACTGACATGAATTTATGTGATCCAATTCAATCGCCTGAGTTACGTACTTTTTTAAAGTTGCTCTGTTTCGCGAAACCTTACTTCTTACTCAACTTTTACCGGATCAACTATGAAGACATTTTCTAAAAAGCCGTTGCTGTATGCGTTAGCGGCGTTCTCTATCGGCGTGTCATTTTCTTCCTTTGCGGAAATTCGCAACGTCACGTTGCTGCACACCAATGACATTGAAAGCGTTTATGAGCCCGTTGACGCATTTTGGAATCCAGACATTAGCCGCATTGGCGGTATTCCTTACCTTGCCACACTGATCAAACAAACCCGCGCGCAAGAGGAGACCAGTTTCTTGTTCGATGCGGGGGACATTTTCACTGGTTCACTCGCGAAAAAAACGCAAGGCAAGCTCTCTTTCGATTTGTACAGTGCGATGGGCTACGACGCGATAACACTCGGTAACCACGAATTTGAATACGGCTGGCAAACCTTGAAAGAGAACATGCCAAGAGCCGCCTACCCCGTGCTCAATGCCAACATCAAGTTTGAGCAAAACAATGCGCCTTTTGCTTCGCCATATACCATTGTTGAACGCGATGGCATTCGTGTCGGTGTGATTGGGGTAATGGGCGTTGATGCCTTCTACAACACTATGTGGAAAGGTAATCGCAAAGGTTTGACTATCGACGATCCAATCAAAACCACTCAGTTCTGGGTTGATAAGATCCGCGACGAAGTGGACATGGTTGTCGTGCTCACACACCAAAATAAAACGGCACCAATGCAAACCGACAAAGAAGCCGATCCCGAAGTGCAACGCGGCTTTGATGAAGATTACGACATGGCAGGCAAGCTAAAAGGGGTCGATGTGATTTTTGGCGGCCACTCTGACCATGGCTTATGGAAGCCTGTCGTGCATCCAAAAACGGGCACAGTTATCGGCCTCACTTTCGGCCAAGGTAAATACTTGGGTTACACTAAATTTGCCGTAGACACCGAAAAGCACGACGTAAAACTGCTAGACGGAAAACTGATCCCTGTCGAGTCAGACAAGCTTGAGCGCGACAAGAAAACAAGCGATCTTATCGCCAATGCTCGCAAACAATACCCAGAGCTTGGTCAGCAGTTGGCGACCATTAATGACACGGCGTACCGACGTTATTATCGCGAATCCAACGTAGGTAATTTAGTAGCAGATATGATGCGCGAAGCCGCTAAAGCGGATGTGGGTATGATCAGCTCGGGCAGTATTCGCGTTGACCTCAACAAAGGCCCAGTAACGATGGAAAACGTAATGGATCTTTTCCCATTCACAGATAAACTTTCCGTCGTAAAACTCAACGGTGTACAGTTGAAAGAACTGTTGGAGTACAGCTACACCTTGCCTTACGGTCTGGCACAATTCTCCGGTATTGAAGCGCGCTACGACAACGCAAAACCACAAGGTAAACGCCTGCTCAGCCTGAACGTAAATGGCAAACCAGTGAACGACTCGCAATCATACAAAGTGGCCACTTACTCTTACGCAGCGAGCGGGGGCGACGGTTATCATGTATTTGAAAAAGGCACGTTAGAGTCGCAAGGTGATTCAGTCACCCAAGTATTGATTGACCAATTTAAAGCCAAGAAAGACGTTATCGTTCCGGCGCTGGGTCGCCAAGTGGATGTCAGCGTCAAAGAGTGAGTCTCTGACAAATAACCTCAAAGGATAAGCACCATGACTTTTCGTCAAGAATACAATGGCTGTAAGTCATTTGGCTGCCCTAATTGCGGCGTGCCTGATCTCAGTTTGTATTCGCGCTCAAATCGGCTTGGCTACGACGCGTGGCATTGCCCTGAGTGTGGTGCTTATCCTCCGGTTTTGATTAACGAGCCGATACTCGCATTGGCTCATCAACTACAACAGCAAACCTTTAATTTGAAGCTATTACCTCATTGCGACTGCCGCTTATCCGCTTGGCAACGTTACGGGAGAACCGCCGTCGGTAGCCCAAGAGTAAAGTGTCGCTGCTGTCAAAAAACCGCAACGCTGCTGAACCCGAACAAAGAATCCCACACACTCCAACCACTGCTTGATGCTCTATTGGCCGAGGTTTCACCCAAAGATTTACAGTATAAATTGGGCTTGAATCATCGCCGTTTTTCACAATATCTTGAACGTTTGGCAAGTATGCTGGACACTTTTAGTCGCTTATACGAACGTCACTTATCGTTCTCGAATATCCAAACTCGTTCCTTTGTTCAAGTGGCGCGCTCTGGTTTTCGCCACCATGGTCGAGAACAACGTGCAGCGCATATTTGGACACTATGCAGCGCCGATGCCCAAACGGGTTACGTGCTTTTGCTCAGTGACAACGCTTGGTTTCCTCAGACAGAGATGTCAGAGCACGTCATTCCTCAACCGCTTTGGGAGCAAAGCCGTTACCAATTAACGCAGCAAGAAGAAATGCCAAACGAATCAGATGTATTTCTCCAAGCACAGCGCACTTACGACAAAATTCTTAGCCGCAGCCAATTTGACAAACTCGCTTACTGCGATGGTTCGCACGCGAAATCAAAAGAAGTGCTACTCACTCGCCCAGTTTTTGCTGCGCACGCGCACATGCAAAACTTGGCGAAATACTTTGCTAACAAAGTGCCGAAACGCTTTGTCCTCGAACATGAAAGCTTTTTACGAGAGGCAGCGATCACCGCTTTTACCTCCGCCATTAAGCGGGGCACGACGCAACTCTATTATTGCCATATTGGACAAAGTGAGGAAAACCTGAGCTTAAATCATGCAAAGCAAAAGATGAGTTGGTGGGATGAAACGTGGCGTCGTGGAAACATCCAAAATCAATATGGGAGTTGGCAAGTGGGGGTGGGGTGGCTGACTCAAAAAAGCGCAAGACCATCGGAATCGATAGACGAATTAATCCCGACACACCCGAATTGGAACAGCGAGTTTTGGAACCGTTATACCCAATGGTTACCACCAAGCTACGCTGCCCACTTGAGTTTGCAGCGCATTAAACAGTGGCAAGCGATTTATCGATTTCTCTATAACTACTCAGCCATGCAATCACCACCAAAAGTTGGGGTGGATGAGATCGACCTGTCTCGCGTCGATAGCATAGCCGAATCAATCAACCGCTCGGTAAACGCTACTGTACACCTTTGAACGCTCGAACAAGAAGGCTTCATCAAAACCGATGTTGTTTGAATATGCTGGAGCTAAGATTCGACTTTTAGCCATTAGCCAAGTGATTCAATGGGAATGATTTGCCGAAACTTAGCATGAAGATCTGTAAGCGCGGCTTCAACATCCGGTTCTGCTCGGCTTAAATGTGCGATTAGCGTCATGAAGTAGCAGTCAAAAATCAACGGCATTTTGCCTTCAAGAACAGAACTTACGCTCGCAGATTGAAACAAAGCTTGGTTAAACGACTGGTAATAATCCAAATCCCAAATCACCTCTTTCAACAAGGCTCGGCTCAACTCGACGTTCGCAAAATAGTAGCGATAGTATTTCTCCGTCAGCGCCAAACCAATGTCGATAGCTGTCTTACCTTCCACACTGACTAGCGTCTCTTGGCTGATCTGTTGCAGTTGCGTCAGCATCCCTTCGCGCAAAATCGACAGTTTGGTCGGGAAGTGGCTGAATACCGTACCATCGGCGACTCCTGCTTCTCTCGCAATCTGCCTTGTGGTCGTCATGTCATAGCCATTCTGAGCAAAAGATGCCCACGCGGCTTTTAGGATTTTGTCTCTGGTTTGTTGTCGCTTCGTCATTGATGTATCTGCTTAATGAGCCTGAAAGGATCATACCTTGAGCGGCTGACATTGACAAATTGAGCGCGCTCAATTATAAAAAATGAGCACGCTCAATTTTTATATAAAAACAAAAGGAATCGCTCATGTACATATTAAACAAACTAGGCCAAGGATTGATTTTCTTGCCGACCATATTCTGCTTTTCTTATATTTTAAGACCAATATTGATGGTGATTCTCATACCAGGTGGACTCGCACTTTTGGCGTTAATCGGTGGGGCAGAAGTCAGAGCAGAACTCAAAGCCATGCTGCTTGAGGAGCTTTTTGGGGTCAGTCCATCACACACCACCTCGAAAAAGGCGTGAGTGCGCGAGAAACGTTGGCAAGGTTAAGCAAAAACAAAACGCGCAGGTATTGAGATCTTAATACCTGCGCGATATAGATGTGGTGAAAAGAGGACTGGCGTTAATCAGTATTCATGTTCTGACCGATTCGCCATAAAACGCCACTAGGGTCAAACAAACAACATTCGCGCATACCCCAAGGTTGCTCGACCAGCTCAGTTAAACGCGAACCAAATTCTTCATGACCTACTTTGGATAAGTGCTGATGCCAGCTTTCTGCGTCTTCTACGAGCAAGTGCATCATGAAGTTGCTGCCGTGTTCTGGCTCATAAAAATTCTGTAAAAGAAACGCGCAACTGCCTTGAGAGAAGTACGCCACATCACCGAAGTCTGACGCCATATCAAAGCCTATCGCCTCATAAAAACGTTTTGAGAGCGCGTAATCTTTCGCTGGAACAAATGATTTGATTTCAACAATATTGAGGTTTTCCATTTCCAATTTCCTAAGCCCTTTTCCATCAAACTGACTGACGTAATCACGCTCTACGCCTTCTATTCGCCTTGCGTATTTTGCTGCGATGGTAGTGGTACACACTCTACCATTTGCGTTTGTAACCACGTGATGAATTTATGTTCGAGTTCTGTACGCTTTTTATCTTGGCTCAATAAAACATAATTGCAACCTGATAGCACAAAACCAAATGGCGCGACCAAATTACCGCGCTTAATATCGTCCATAACAAAAGGATACGCTCCCATCGCCGCGCCTAAGCCATCCACCGCGGCTTGTATGCAAAAATAAAAATGCGCAAATGATTGCTGAGTGTTGCCGTTGAAGGTTTCACAACGTGTTGATTGCTGCCAATCCGCCCAAGCATGCGGTCTAGTTTGGCTATTCAACAATCGAACTGCATCCAAATCGTCTTGAATGGATTGCCAATACTCAGGAGAAAATACTGGCCCCACCCACTCTTCCACAAGAATGGTTTTGTTGTAATCGTGCTGCTGAGCAAAATCGTCTCGACGAATCGCCATCGAAAGCCCTGTTGACCCTAATGTTACCGGGCCTCCCGCCGTCGACAAACGAACATCAGCACGGTGTTCATCATTAAACGCAGCAAGCCTTGGCATCAACCAACGCATGGTTAATGTCGGTTCACAAGACACTTCAAGATGCTGATGCTTTTCTTGAATGAGTGTATTCACGCCTGTTTCTAGCGTTTGGAATGCCGTTTTTGTGTATGTCTTGAGTAATTCACCTTCTGCCGTCAACACGGCTTTCCTGCCCTCTTTCAAAAACAAAGGTTGCGACAGATATTGCTCAAGTTGCTTGATCTGCTTACTCACGGCTCCGTGGGTGATGTTCAGTTTGTCAGCCGCTTCAGTGTAGCTTGAAGAGCTCGCCGCAACGTGGAAGACATAGAAAGATTTTAGGTGACGCATCTGTGAGTTTTTCTCACCAATATGGGAATATTTTTCGATTATAGTCAGTAACAAAGACGCCTACAATTCCGCTACATCACAGACTTCATCATTCAAACAGGAAACCGATATGGAATTTGTAACTCTTACGCTATTGGGCGTACTTATTGTTATTAGCCCTGGCGCAGACTTTGTTTTGGTATTAAGAAACAGCTTAAATCAAGGACGAGAAGCTGGCGTGTACAGTGCGATTGGTATCAGCATGGCGATAAGCATCCACATCGCTTACTCCATGCTGGGGATCAGTTACTTAATTTCACAAAATGAATGGTTGTTTAATCTCGTGCGCTATCTTGGGGCTGCTTATCTTGTCTACCTTGGGATTAAAGGAATATTCTCCTCGCAGCCTGCGCCAAACTCAGAAACCATTCAACAGAGCGAGTATTCAATGTGGCGATTTTTCATGCAGGGATTTCTGTGTAATTTACTCAATCCTAAGACGATGCTGTTTTTTCTGAGTATTTTTAGCCAAGTGATTTCTCCCGATTCTAGTCAGCAACATATCGCCTTGTTTTACGGGATTTATATGATTGCGCTGCACGGCATTTGGTTTTCTATCGTTGCAGTTTTATTCACGTCCCCCCAATTACAAGCCTTCTTGTTGAAGATTAAGCATCGACTCAATCAAGTATGTGGGGCGGGTTTGGTCATTTTCGGCGCGATGCTGGGCTTAAAAGCTTAATACGTTTGCGGTCAGATTTTGAACACAAAAAATGCGGCTACTGGAGCCGCATTACAATCCACAAACCTTAGGTCTGATAAGTGAAACGTTTATTGAGTGATAACGGTGAGCTTATCCCAATCAATCGTGAAGCGAATTTGCGCCTCAGTGTAGTGGCTCGTTGTGCCTTGATCGTACCAGTTACACGCATTGCGAGAGAAACCTTCGTCAACTTCTTTCATGCCCGCTCGCGCAATCATCTCCGTTTTGGGCTCTTCTCCGCGCTCAAATTCTGGTGTGAACACGTACTGGAATTTCGGTTTGAAGCCGTAGATCAAACGCGGCAAGTTCTCTTCTGGTAATAGGTTTTCGTTTGAACAACCTGTGTAGTGGTAAACACCCGCCCATTTACCGTAGTACTGGTAGTCGTTGGTGTAAATTTGGCTAAGAGAGGTGGTCCACTTAACGCCCATACCACGTTCCATGGAAGCTTTTGGCTTGGCTGCGGTGACGTAATCCTTACTTGAGTAACGAGACGTATAAGCCACACCGAGATCGGTCGTCAACGAGCCAGAAAAACTTGGTGCCGATCCCGGTGTTGCAGTCGCGGTTAAGCCGATAGACGGTGCAACCGTGGTTGTCGATACCGAAACATCATTGGCTTCGTTTTGCGGTGAGTAATCCTCACTAAATACAGGCGTGCCACCAGCTTGATAGATGCTGTAATCGAACGCAACTGGGTAGTTTTGAGTAAAACGGTCAACAATCGCTGCATCAAAAGTGTGTTTTACACCCGGCTTACCTGGTACATAACCATTCCCTAGAGTGATCACGCGAGCCGCTTTTTTATCGTTCTTTGAGTTATGGAATAACTCAACCAGTAACTTCATCTGCACGCGGCTACCACGAAACTCGTACGGGAAAAGCTCAGGCTCGCTTTGCATCACGACCTCATAACTTTTCTTCACGTAACCTTCTAGCGCGATGTTATCAATCAAGACACTTTCTACAACCTTGTTATCAGAAGCAGCAGCAGTAGCGGAAATCCCTAACATTAGGGGAAGCAGTATTTTCTTATTCATTATTTTATTACCTTACTTGGGAACAGTCCCAAACCAAGCTAACATATTGAATACACTGCATCAACGTGACGAAAACGATTCACATTATCAATAGTTTGACCTACACCCAGAAATGAAAAAAAACAGCCAACTTACGCTGGCTGTTTCGATGCAGTTAATGAATGACCCGAGCGTCCCCTTTAAGTAACTGAGACAGATCGATAGTGAATATCGTCACTGTCGGACGTTTAGGCAGAGCATTTTCGATCGAAAACTCTGGCCCAGCTGGAACGAGGGGGAAGTGAATAGCAGTCGGCCACGTTGACGAAGCTTCATTACCGCCCGGCTCAGATATTGAGAAAGAAAACGCAGGCAAACGGGTCATAACACTTACCTCAAATGACTGATTCGCGGGCTCAAGCGAGCCCGCTTAGGTTTTGCAATGTTATTGTTGTTTTAACGCTTACTTAATCACTAACGATTGGTAACGTTAGATATCAAGTTCTTTGTCTTCAACGTGGTTGGTGATCATCGCTTCAGTGGTGATCATCAAGCCAGCAACAGACGCTGCGAATTGAAGCGCTGAGCGTGTTACTTTCGCAGGGTCCAAGATACCCATTTCGATCATGTTGCCGTATTCACCTGTCGCAGCGTTGTAACCGTAATCGGCATCACCCGCTTTGACAGCATTCGCCACAACTGAAGCTTCGTCACCTGCGTTGGTTGCGATTTGACGAAGAGGCTCTTCCATTGCACGTAGCGCAACTCGGATACCCACGTTTTGGTCATCATTGTCGCCTTTTAGATCCGCCAATTCTTTCGCGATCTTAGTTAGGGCAACACCACCACCAGCGACAATACCTTCTTCAACCGCTGCGCGAGTAGCGTGTAGCGCATCATCCACGCGGTCTTTCTTCTCTTTCATCTCAACTTCGGTTGCAGCGCCGATCTTGATCACCGCTACGCCGCCAGAAAGCTTCGCAACACGTTGTTGAAGCTTGTCTTTATCGTATTGAGAGGTGGTTGTTTCGATTTGTTTTTCAATCGAAGCCACACGATCAGCAATCGCGCTTGCTTCTGCTGCGCCACCCACGATGGTTGTTGTGTCTTTGGTGATGGTCACTTTCTTCGCACTACCTAGTTGCTCTAGCGTTGCTTTTTCAAGCTCTAGGCCGATTTCTTCAGAGATGACCGTACCTGCGGTTAGTACCGCAATGTCTTCCATCATCGCTTTACGGTTGTCTCCAAAACCAGGTGCTTTCACCGCCGTCGCACGCACGATGCCGCGCATGTTGTTCACAACCAATGTCGCTAGCGCTTCACCTTCGATGTCTTCAGCAATGATCAATAGCGAGCGAGAAGATTTTGCCACTTCTTCTAGCACTGGCAATAGCTCGCGGATGCTGCTGACTTTTTTGTCCACCAATAGGATGTAAGGGTTGTCTAGCTCTACGCTGCCATTTTCTTGGTTAGTGATGAAGTATGGCGACAAGTAACCGCGGTCGAATTGCATACCTTCAACCACAGACAATTCGTTGTCTAGACCTTGGCCTTCTTCCACCGTAATCACGCCATTGCGACCCACTTTTTCCATCGCTTCTGCAATGATTTCACCGATCGCGCGATCGCTGTTTGCAGAAATGCTACCCACTTGGGTAATGGATTCTTTGTCGCTGCATGGCTTAGACATTTCACGTAGTTTCTCAACCGCCGCTTCAGTGGCTTTGTCGATACCACGTTTTAGGTCCATTGGGTTCATGCCAGAGGCTACCGCTTTAAGACCTTCATTGATGAAAGATTGCGCCAGTACGGTAGCCGTCGTTGTACCGTCACCCGCTTCATCATTCGCTTTGGACGCCACTTGTTTCACCATTTGTGCGCCCATGTTTTCGAACTTGTCTTTCAGTTCGATTTCTTTCGCTACAGACACGCCATCTTTAGTGATCGTTGGCGCGCCGTAAGATTTATCAAGCACAACGTTACGGCCTTTAGGGCCTAGTGTCACTTTTACTGCGTCCGCCAGTAAGTTCACACCTTTCAGCATTTTTTGACGTGCGTCATTAGCAAATAATACGTCTTTTGCAGCCATAATTATCTCCTCAAAAAACTACTACAAAAATAATTACTCAACGATTGCTAACACATCAGATTCGGACAGAATCAAGTATTCTGCGCCGTCAATTTTCTCGGTTTTCACGCCGTAACCGTCATTGAAAATGATTTGGTCGCCCACTTGGACTTCCATCGCAGCGCGTTCGCCATTTTCAAGGCGTTTACCTAAACCAACAGCAATGACTTTCCCGCGGTTTGATTTTTTCACCGACTGAGACGTTAAAACGATTCCCCCTTCAGATTTATTTTCCACCTCTTGTCTTTCAACAATTAGCTTGTCATTTAAAGGACGAATTTTCATTTGAAGTGCCTCCTACTTAGAACCAAAAATAAAAGACATAGTTTGAACATAAAGATGGATTAACGAGTCGTCTGCTCGTTTTCGATGAAAATAATAAGGTCGAAAAATTGGAGTTCAAGGGGGAAATTTAATAAAAATTTTTTATCGAACTAAATAAAATTCTCTATCAAAAATTCTCATTCACCATCCGTCATAATGAGTCTATGATGGAGGCTATTTTACGCAGTGGCACACATAGTTTGATAAGGATGACGAAAGAATGAAAAAGGCAATTTCTCTGTTTCTTGCAACGCTGAGCTTAGGGTTGCTCGCTCCTAATGTAGCGGCTTCTGAACGCGCGGAACAAGGATGGCAACTGATAGAGCAAGGCGCAATGATCGTCGATGTGCGCACTCCACAAGAGTTCTCTGAGGGGCATTTAGACAATGCGGTGAATTTCCCTCTATCTGAGCTTGATAAACATTTTAAAGACGTCAAAAAAGATCAATTGATTGTGCTGTATTGTCGCAGTGGTAACCGCTCGGGCCAAGCCTATCAATATTTGCAATCGCAAGGGTTCACAAATCTGCACAATGCAGGCGGCCTGGAAGAGTTGCAAAACACCCAATAATCCCTCGTTTTGTTACTACATGACCCGTTTTTCATCTGGAAAAAACAGAGCGCGTTGCTGATTAGCGGCAACGCGCTCTGCGACTTCCCCTAGTTTTATGTACGTTGCTCAACTCCTTTTAAGCACACGCTCCCCACTATTCGCAAAGTCCGGTTCTAAAAATCAATGTGGTAGTTGTTATTGGAATTGTTTAGCGCAATCGACCAATTTTGCTCAGACTCTTGCGCACTCATCGGCACCCATTGCGCATAAAGATGTGTCCAGTTTCCATTCACTTCGAGCTCTACGTCACCCGCCATGTTTGGATACAACGTCGTGATACGAGATGTCGGGTCGGCAATCACATCGCCATTTACGGTGGTATACGCCGCTTTCGAATACAAGTGCAACGCCCCCTCGGTCGAACCGGTATAATTCACAGACAAGGTGATTTTTTCACCAACATCGAATGAGAAGTCTCGTTCCGCCACGATGTCAGCCGTATTGTCGAGAACCTGAACCGATGGCGTCGGTGTTGGTGCCGGAGGCGTAGTTGAGCCACCACCTCCACCGCCGCCTCCACAAGCTACGGTTAGTGCCGAAATCAACGTCGTCATAAGCAGTTTTGTAGAATGTTTCATGTCAGGCTCCTTACTGCTGAGTTGCAGGAATTACTTTGTTAGCGGTTGAGGCTTGGTACCACGTTGTTTCTGACTCGCCACTGCTGGTTACCCAAGTTGGAAAATCGGGATACGCTTTACTGATGTCGACGTTTTCAATCGGATGATCCCACTCGTCACGAATGTTGATCGCCCACGGCATGTTGTTGTTCGTTAAGAATGACTCAGCGCCGCCGGAGTTATCATCATGCAGATTGAAAAAAGAGTTATTCATCTCACTGGTTCCCGCAAAGGACTTGAAGTGCGTTTGCCAACTCATACCCGGAGGTGTGGCAGTAAAATCACCGTGATACGAGTCTTTCGAAGCAAAGATGAATGAGTCGTAAGGCGGATAGCCAACTTGCTCACGTGAAACAGGCGTCGATAGCTCAACGGTGAGCTGATAATTCAGAACATCTGACGTTTGCTGACTCACACACGCGGTTTGAGTGCGATAAAAAGTACAATTGCTGTCTAACTCACCCAATGCTTCTAAGTCTTTGCGCAAGTTTTCTGAGACCACAAGCACCGCCTCACCGCCAGATTGCACCACTTGATGAGTGACGGGTTCGCCATTTCGAGTCAACACGGTCGACGCAATATTGGCAGGGTTAACATTTGGTAGATGAACCGCAAAACCGTTGGAGAACCCAGCTCCCATCGCCTGTAAGGTGTAATCGAATGTAATATTTTTGATTTCACGCTGACCATTTAGCAGTTCGGTAACGCGATAACGCCACACCACATCGTTGAAATCGTAGTCGCCCATTAGCGGCCAGCGATCTTCAAACGCCACCGTCGCGTACGTGTCTGAGCTTGGATAAACCGAAGTTACCGTCACTTCTGGGTTGTTTTCTTGCACCAATGGCTCGTATTTCGAGTCCGTCGAACCATCAGTGTTGACGCCATAAATGGCGGTGAATGGGCTCACTTCGACAGTAAACAGCAAGTCATTGAAATCATTGTCGCCATCAGGGCGATAAATATCTTCAAAACCCAGCACTAAGAACTCGTTTTGCGTATCGATAAAAGCCACGTTATGACGACGATTTTCTGAAGTCGACTCTGGGTTTAGATTGGAATAGCTATAAAATGGCGTGCCCCAACTGCCAAGGCTGGCAATGTTGTTGTATGAGCCAGACCAGCCCCAACCATTCGGAATAATGAAGAACGCAAGCGTTTGACCGGCAGTGAGCTGCACATTCAGGTCGATAGTGTCACCTTCTTCCATCTCGCCATCTGGCGCTTTCGATGTATTAGGGAAAATGATCACATGCGCTGCGATTTCATCTTTATTGGTCGGCGGGTTATTGGTATCAAAAACAAAATAACCGAGCGTATTTCGATACCCAGCCCCTTCATTCAAAAAAGTGACTTTTGCGGTTGCGAACTCCGCGCCATTCAACTCTTCATCGATATCAATGCTGGAATAACGTTCTGGCGCAATAAAGGCGCTGTTGACGAGTGTGCCCTCTGGCAACATGGAGTAAACGTTACTAAGCACATCTTGCGGCAAGGTTTCTGCGACCGAATAGGTATTAACGGGTTTACCTTTAGCTGAATAATTTGAACTGTCACTACCAGATTCAAAGGTAAAGTCGCTGGTCATAAGCGCACTGGCTGAAAATGATAAGCAGCAGCCAGAAAGCGCGATTAGTTTCCCTGTTCTCATAATGTTCCCCTTCTTTAACCGGACGTTGGTCATATGCAAGAAGGAGCAATTATGGTGCCTAATTTAAATTATTTATCTAACAAAGAGTTATGATGACAAGGGTGTTTTTTGTCATTTTGAGAATGAACATGACAAGCGAAGTAGAAGTCTGGATAGTTCAGAAAATGTGCTCGTGTGCAGTGGAATTTTAATCCGCGAGGCGTTGATATTCGCCCCGCGATAACAACGGATTTTCTCTAAAGTTTTGGCCCTGCTTCAAACTGGGTCAGGTTGTCGGTTATTTCTAACCACGGCGCTTTTGACGCCACGAAAATATGAAAGCTTGGTTTGTGAGATGGGGCATCGTCCAACACACCTAAGCGAATATTGACGATTCCGTTATTCTTTTTCGAATATAAACTTGAGCCGCAATGGCGACAAAAACATAGCTCGGTATTTTCACTTTTCTGATAAGTTTGAATATCCTCTTTCCCTTGGATAACAAGCAACTTATCCAGAGCAATGCCGCCCGCCGATGAATAGTCAGAGCCAGTAAATTTTCGACATTCAGAGCAATGGCAATTGCCCATGTATTTGAATTCATCCGCCACTTCGAGTTTTACCTTGCCACACAGACATGAGCCTTTGAGTACTTCCATTTGAGTCCCTTTTTTATTATGAACCTACGTGAGGTTGGTGATGGTCTCTTCACCATGCCACCACAACACGACAAATTAAAGACGGGTAATGCAGGTTTTCAAAAATGAAACGAAAATGTAAAACGGGCTTTTCGGATACAAAAACACCAAGCAAGATGCTTGGTGTTTTCTTAATATTTTGTTTAACCACGCCATCGCTCTTCATAAGAGACATCGTGTTAAGCAAGTTCAGTGCTTAGAAAATGCAGTGCTTAGTAAAGCTGGTTGCTTCGTTTGCTGTCCAGTCACCTTTTGGCTTGTCTTTCAAGCTCTCACACCATTGCTCGCTGCCAACACCATCTTGAAGAACACAGTGCTTTGCAAAATCGACGGCATTGTCTGCTGTCCATTCTGTTTTTGGCTTATCGCGCATGTCGTTACACCAGCCTTCGGTGCCCACTTCATCGCTACAAGCAGTTAAAGCAGACACAGCTAACATCAGCATGACTAGTTTTTTCATAAATTCAGGTTCCAGTTGCAAACAATTAAATACCCATCACTTCGACAAGCGTTGTTCATCAAAGTGACTTTTGTATCAACTATAACGAAATTATCAGTCTACGTGTTAAGACACCGAAAATTTATTGAGCGACGCTGTGATAATCACACCATATCTGGTCTTACAGACGACGTGCTTTAGTTAACGCGTTCACCTTCGCCGATCCAGTACCAAAGCAGGCCAAACGCAGCTCTAACGCCATTTGTTCAAAATGATCGACCACCAACTGCGTGCTGATGGTCGCAGCTTTCAATACTGCACCAGCTTGACCTACGAGGTTCGCGCCTAAATGAATCGCTTTCGCCGCCTCAAGTCCATTGTGGATACCACCAGAGGCGATCAAAGGCAATTTAGGATGCTGCGCACGTATTTGCGCCAAACACGTTGCCGTCGGAATACCCCAATCACGGAAAAGCTCTGCTGCGCGCTGCATGTGAGGGTTGTCTTGGCAATACCCTTCAACCGCACTCCAACTTGTGCCACCAGCGCCCGCGACGTCAATTGCGTCCACGCCAGCATCAACCAGTCGCTGCGCCACGTCACCGCTTATACCAAAACCTACTTCTTTGATGATGATAGGAACGTTAACGCGTGGCTTTAGTTGCTCAATAGCGTGCAATACACCAATCCAATTGTGATCGCCGTTTTTCTGAAACGCTTCTTGCATCGGATTAACGTGCACAAACAAGGCATCTGCTTGAATCGCCTCAACCGCACGTTGCGCGTTATCCAACTTGCCTTTGTCACGCAGTTGAGCAGCTCCTAAGTTTGAGTACAGCGGCACACCTTTCGCGAGTTCACGGATGGTTTTACCCAAGCCAGAGTGCTGGCTTTCTTCTAAGCTGATCCGCTGAGAGCCCACACCCATCGCGATACCTAACTCGCTTGCGGCTTCAGCTAAGCGGCAGTTGATCGTTTCGGCGTCTCTCGCTCCCCCCGTCATGGAGCTGATCAAAAACGGCAGCGCCAATCGATGGCCAAGAAACTCAGTCGATAAATCGATAGTGTTGAAGTCACATTCTGGCAGCGCACAATGTTCAAACTCGACAGACTCAAAACCCGCCGTTTTCTTTTTCATGCTCATGTCATGATGTAAAACAGCGTCTAAATGTAAGTCTTTTCGGTTAGTTTGCGGAGCCATAATGTCACCCTAAAGTAAAACAGTCGCGCAGTATTGCCATCCTTATCAGTAACGTCAATGCGAATTTTCTGAAATAGGTGTATTGCATTTCCGAAACCAGCAATGAATCGTTATTTACTCTGAAATTATAGGAAGAGAAACCCACCCTCTCGTTTAAAACGATAACGGCGAGTTACTCCCTAAGCTTGGATAACAAACGGATAGGATGCCAACTTAAAGGCGGTGAAATAGATGTTTTGCGTTCTATTGTGCGCTTTCAGGCAGAATTAGCGACACAATGGTACTTGTCGTACTTGGCGCAAACTGATCCGGATCATCACAGAATTGGATTTTGCCTTTGTCTTCGACATTAAACAGCGGGATCACCAAATTGGTTTTGTGATGTTCCAAATAATCTTGGTAAGTGAAGTTCTCACTCAGTTTGGTGTGCTTGATTTCCGCACCTCGGCTTAACAGGCTCGCTAGCTGGGTGTAACTAACATTGCCCCCCATCAACAGCTTGCCGTGATACTCCTGAGCAACAGAGTGCTTTTCACTGCCGTTTCCATTCGTCTTCACTTTTTGCAGACAATGTACTTTATCTTCGCCAAACTCGTCGACAAATTGCATACAAGCCATGATGTTGAAGTGTTGATCTGGCGTGAGTGCGACCACTTGACCAATGCCAATCATGTTCAGGTTGTCATCCGCATGGCTAGAAATCGGGTTACCGTAATAATAATCCAGGCCCATCATACGAACTTGGCTGATGTACTCCCAGTTCGAGTCCGTCATCAATACACGTCGATCATAACGCGCTAACGCTTGGCCAATTTCACGTGCGACTCGGTTCGCCCCAATAAGTAGGAAGCCTCTCGGCGCAGGTTCAGCGACACCCAATGCAATCGCCATAGGGCGAGCAGTGGCACTTTGTAATACCACCGTACCGATGATCACCATAAAGGTCATTGGTACCAGCAAGCTTGCTCCATCGACTCCGTATTCAGTCAACTTAATCGCAAACAGAGACGAAATCGACGCAGCAACGATACCGCGTGGTGCCACCCAAGACAAAAAGAGCTTGTCTTTAAGGTTCAAGTTGCTGCGCATCGTAGAAAGAAAAATCGATAACGGACGCGACACCAACTGCATAAAGACAAACAGCAGCAACGCACCACTGCCCAGCGCTGCAAAATCATCCAAGCTGATTCGAGCCGCAAGGAAGATGAACAAACCGGTGATCAGCAAAATGGTCAAGTGTTCTTTAAAGTGCAGAATTTGCTGAATGTTGATGTCTTTCGCGTTGGCAAGCCACATACCCATCACAGTAACGGTTAATAACCCCGCTTCTGATTCGATGTGGTTAGAGACCGAAAATACGCCTAGTACCACCATTAAAACCGCAAAAGGCTGCAAGTATTCCGGCAACCACGCTCGACGCAATACCGTCGCCACTGCTGCACCAGACGCCACACCTAAAATGACACCTACGGCAATGATGGTGCCAAAGACTTCCATGCTGTTTACGGCGCTGTGCGACACGATAAACTCATACACCATCACCACAAACAGCGCACCAAGAGGGTCGATTAATATCCCTTCCCAGCGCAAAATATTGGCAAGTGTACTGTTAGGCCTTACCGTCCGAAGCAGCGGCACGATAACTGTCGGCCCCGTGACGACGGTTAAGCTACCAAACAACATGGCGAGCTCCCATGTAAAACCAAGGAAATAGTGTGTCGCAACACTGGTTGCCGCCCACGAGATGATCGCTCCGATGGAAACAATGCTCCATACCGACCCACTCACGCCACGAATTTCTTTAAAATTTAAGGTCAAACTGCCTTCAAATAAAATGACTGCCACCGCTAATGAGACCAACGGAAAGAGCAAGTTTCCCAAAATTTCATCGGGTTTGAGCCATTGCATAAATGGCCCGACGATGAGGCCAGCCAACAGCAAAAACAAAATGGCAGGCAAGCGCAGTCGCCAAGCTAACCACTGACAGCCCAAACCAATGACCCCTACCGCTGACAGCACCAGCGCTTCATTACCCACTTGCATCTATCGTCACCTATTTTTATCGTTGTTTTAGCGTCACAGCGCTAGGATGCGTTGACCCTTAGAATTATGAATATAGTTTATACCCAGTGACTTAGCGGCGATGTGTGCCGAAAAGTCGTCCAGAAACTGCATCAAGACTTGCGTCATTCTCGCAGTTCCCCTCAGAGCAAGGTAAAGTGGGTACAAAATTTCACGCGGAACCTAGCATCATAAGACGCTCAGGCATAGAGCATGAACTAAGCTTTAGTGTACGTGCTCAAAGTTAAGAATCATCTATCGTGTGAGACAAACGACCAAGGATAGGGAGAAATGGATTGTTTACGACACTTGCACTGATCACGGCTTTTTTTGCCATATTGATCGGTTTGAAAGCCGCCAGTCGGATATCGTCGCTGGAAAAAGAACTGTCGAAATTACAGAAAGAAGTTGCCTCTCTTCGCGTCAGCACGCGTCGCGATTCAAAACTCGAAGCCTCCCAACCAGAGCCTGACACATCGGAATCCAGCCTTGGAGCGGCCTCTTCGATGCGTTCAGATTCTGGCGACTCGGCGTTAAGCGCTCCAAGCAATATCGAGCCTGAATTTGAGCCTTCATACCTTGCAACTCAGCAGCACCATAGCGGGCAAGAGCAAACCGAACTCAACCAAAGCCAGCAAACACAAGTTCAGTTGGCGACGTTTACTGAGCAAGAAGATCCACTAATCCAGAAGCACGCGCAAAAACTCATTGCTAACTTCCAAGAGAACTGGCTAGTTTGGGTCGGCGCATTAGCCATGTTGATCGGTGGCGGCTATCTGGTACAAGTGATTGGTAGCCATATTGAGTTTTCGCCACTTATGCGTGTTTCTTTTGCCTTTTCACTCTCGTTACTTATGGTACTCGCTGGCGAGTGGTTCCATCGAAAAGAGCAAAACAACCCGGATCGCGCCGCACGCGCTCAAGGCTTTACCTATGTGCCTGCTGCTGTCACCGGAACGGGGCTAACGGGCATTTACTGCACCGTCATTTTTGCTTTTGTGGTTTATCAAATGCTGACGCCAAGTGTCTCGTTGATCATCTTGGCTGCGGCGGCATTTTGCAGTTTAGCGTTGTCATTACGACAAGGGCCGTTAATGGCGGTGCTCGGTTTAATCGGTGGCTACACCGCTCCGCTTTGGATTGGAGGTAATGAACCGAACTACTTTTTGTTAGCCGGATACATCTGCGCGATTTCGTTCGCGGCGACCTTATTGATGCAAAAAGTGCGTCGGGCATGGATTGCGCCAAGCATCGCCGTTCCGCATGTCATTTGGATGCTGCTGTTGATTGAGAGTATTCCAACTGAACTGCTGTTCTCGTGGCTCGCGATTTATCTCTCCATCACTTTGTATCTCATTTTCGCGGTTCCGAGAATGGGTTGGATGCTCAATCCTCGTTTTCGCCACTATCAAAGCAAGTGGACAAATCAACCAACCGCGACCTCTCTTGCAGTAGCGTTATTGACCTTTTCTGCTATCACCAGAATGCCGGAACTGAACACTCTACAAATGGCGTACTGTTATACGCTGCTTGTGGCGGTCATCTGGCTACCAGCACTGCGTACCGGCTGGTCGTTACGTGTATTTTTGCCATCCATACTCGTCTCGGCAACCGCGCTGATTGTTCTCACCATCGCGTTTGATGCGCTGTATATGTTAGAGCGAGAGGCCAGCATTTTATTCGCACTGGCGGTGAGTATTGCACTGATTGGCTTTAGAACCTATTGCCAATCTTTGAGTGACCGTTCGCAAATCAGCAACGTGCTTTTGTTGGTGCTAGCACCAACGATGGGTTTGGTCACGTTGTTTTATGCTGACGAATTCATGCACGGTTACGCCCTGTACTGGACGTTGTTCTGCGCGCTCATCGCGGCCTATTATGCGTTCCTTAGCCAGCGCCTTCGCTCTCTTGCACTTGAATGTTCAGCGGTCGTTCACGCTCTGATTTCTGGCGTCGCTTTCGTTTGGTTAAGCGACACTTGGCTCACCACTGCCATTTCGATACAAGTCGCGGTGATGGCACTGCAAATCCAAGGCGGGTTCTTTCGCCCAGCAAGTTGGGCGGTCAAAATCGTGATGGGTATTTTGGTAGTTCGTCTCACGTTGCTGCCATTTATTCCACAATGGCAGCCGGTTGAAAGTGGGCATTGGGCTTGGGTCATTCTTAGTTACGTGCCGTCATTGGCTATCTTAGCCTATGCCCGAAGCGTGCTAGCGAAACAAGATTCCGACCTGACCAACTGGTTCGAAGGGGCGTTTTTGCATGTGTTCTTAATGGCGTTGTTCACCCAAACCAACTACTGGTTAACGGGACAATACGGCTATTTGGGGCACATCGATTTCATAAGTGCAGTGGTCTTTGCCAACCAAGCTCTGGTTATGGGCTTGGTTTACAGTTATCGCAGCCAATTTGCTCAGCAGCTCACCCTTGTTTATCAAGCCTACAGCTACTTATTGTGGGGCGTATTCGCGCTATTGACGGTATGGCTGAACAGCGTTGAATCGCCACTCATCACCAACAACGTATCGGCACAAGCCATGCCGGTGTTCAACATGCTGAGTTTAGGTTGGCTTCTGCCAGCGTGCATTCTCATTGCTGCGGTCGTTAGACGCTGGAATACGCTGCGTGTACACCGATTAGCGGTCGCATGTCTTGGCTTTGCATTAGCGGCCATTTGGCTAGGGATGTCGATTCGACAGTTCTGGCAAACCACGTCAATGACGCTGTTTCAACCGACCAGTATGGCAGAGTTGTTTAGCTACTCAGTGGCAGGATTAATGGTTGGTGGCGCTTTAACTTGGCGCGGTGTCACTCACAAGGCGATGATGATGCAACGCATCGGCTTAATTATACTGGCCTTTGTGGCGTTGAAAGTCTTCTTGTGGGATGTAAGCTCTTTGGACGGGTTCTGGCGCGCCATCAGCTTCTTAGGCTTGGGGGCATCACTTATTGCTTTGGGGTGGCTATTTCAAAAACTGCATCGCTCAGTCACTCAGACCTCTGAGCCATAATCGACGTTCTTCAACACAAAAAGATAAGCGGAAAAGAGAGATTCCCGACAATGCATTTTCGCCGTTATTGGGGGGCAGCAAAAATGTAAAGCCGGGAATCATTGGAGTGTTCTTTGAAACGGCGTTATTTCAACAATGCAACCACCGTATGACGGCGAACATTCGCTTGCGCATTTAACGCTTGGAACGTCGAGGTAAACTGACCAGACGTCTCCATAAAACCATCCAGCTTTGCGTTCACTTCATCTACCGAAAGTTGATGACTTTTGCTTTGGATTGAGCGCATCTGCGTGTTCAACTCGCCATGAAAAACTTTCGCTTCTTCTAAGCTGGTTTGCACTTGTCTTAAGTGCTGATTGACTTTCGAGATGGTCTGTTTGATGCCATCACGAGAGCCTAAATCAAAACTCAGCTCAGCAATGCCGTCCGGCTCAGATTTCAAGTTCAGCACATTTGGCTGGCCAGCTGGGAAGCGATGCCCTTCGCCCGTAACCAAAACCTTCTGCTGCATTTGTTGATAAGCGTTATCGCGCGCTTCAAACAAAATGGTGCCGTCTTCAGCCAATGATGCGCGCATGCCCATTGCAATTAAACTGCGGTCGAGCATTTTCACCGTGCGTGCGCCGTCCGATTGACCGTCAAACTGAATCATCACCGCTTGGCCCTGAGGGAAATCCAAACGAATTTGTTCCGCTCGGTCACTGAGACGATGAACATTCAAACCTGGGATAGAGAAGCGACGAATATCGGCTTTATCCAATTTGAGATGCAACTCGTTATCAATCACCTTCTGGCCATCAAAACGCGCTTGTTCCACAACACGTTGAATGTTCGCTTTAGAGCGCACAAGCGTATCTTGCAACCCCGGCACATTTTGTGTGCCTTGCGTAACGGCTTGAGTTAACCCACGCTTAATGTGCGTTAGCTCTTTACCAATGGTTTGCAGTGATTTTGAAGCAATTTGTACCGCTGTTGCTTGTTGCTGCCCCTGAGTCAGTTGAATGCCTGAGACAGAATAGGCTGACGCGGTGTCAGCCTGAACTTGAATTGGACGCAGTTTGATCGTACTGCTTGAATCCGCAGAGCGGGTTGGCATGATAGAGGCTTGTTCTTGGCCACCCAAGCGTATGCTATGGGCTCTAACCTCTACTGTACTCATTACCATAAAAGAACTTCCTAACCTTAAATACGGTCAAACAATGAAAGATCGTTGATCTTCACGTAGCTCGCCTGCGTAGCTTGCAGAGCAGCCATGTAGTTGCTTAAACGTACCGAAGCTTCACCGTAGTCCAATGCAGATAAGTCACCAGAGACTTTGTCGACAAACAACTTGTTTTCGCTGTGTGCGCCATCCATCAAATCTAGGTTGTTATGGCGACCACCGATTTCCGTCATCGCGCCTAGTACGTTTGCCATCGTATCATCGATGGCGTTTAGGCTAGCGTCCACTTCGGCTTGAAAATTCGGACTCGGCTTCTCAAATTCTGCAATCAAAGCGTCGATTTGATTAAGAACGTTCTTGCCGCCACCAATATCTAGGATCTCTTGTGCGGTCATGTTCGAATCCATGGTCACGCCTTTCGCCACCGTCACCACACGAACATCGCTGTTGCCTTCGACCACATAAGCGCCACTTGATTTATTGAGAGCCGCGGTATCGGTTTTTGTGCCCGAAAACAGAAAGTGGCCTTCTTCATCTTGCGCATTGAAAGACGATTCGATGGAGTCACGGTAGCTTTTCAGTTCGGTGATCATGCCGCTACGGTCTTGATCCGTTAACGAACCGTTCGCGCCCCAAAGGACAATATCACGCATGCTTTTCAAGCTTTCGTTCACTGAATCTAGGTGTGTCTCTTGGCTTGAAAGCGTTGTTTTCAGGTTTGCGATGTTACTTTGGTATTGAGCAATCGCGCTGTTTTCGCGTTCCAAGTTAAGCAGCTTGATAGACGCCATTGGATCGTCAGACAGCTTAGTCAGTCGCTCACGTGTCGACATTTGTTGAAGTACTTTCCCAAGGCCTGCGCTGTTGCTCTGCAGGCTTTGCAACATCATTTGGCTGAATTGGTTATCACTGATTCGCATCTGGGTTTCCTCTAGAATAACTGCAATACAGAGTCGAACAGCTGGTTCGCCGTACTGATCACTTTCATGTTGGCATTGTGCGCGTTAGCAAACGTCATCAAGTTCGCGGCTTCTTCATCGCTGTTCACGGCACTTACGTTGTCGCGAGCGGTATGCGCTTGCTTGCTCATTGCCAGTTTTGCTTGGTAATCCGCATCTGCCTGACGCGCTTTGATCGCCGTTTGGCCAACCATTGAGGTAAAGGCATCGTTCAAGCTCACTGAGCCGTAGCCCGTTACCGCAACCGGTTTGTTACTCAAATCAATCAAAGATTTAAGAACATTCGCGTTACCCGGCGTACCATCGCTTGAAAACGCCAATTCTTCCGCGCTCAAATCTGTGATGGTTAAACTTGCCGCTGGGTTATCAGGGTCGTAGTTAAACAGTGGTTTGCCGGCATTGCCTTTCAAGTCTTTACCTGTAGCAAGTACCGCGTTGTACTCATCTGCCAGAGCTTTTGCCATGTCATCAAGCGCTACTTGGTTTGGCTTTAGAACGTCGGTTTGGTAATCGTTGATGGCACCCAACTTACCCCCGACCGAATCGCCAATAGCGAAGCTTTGATTAGCAAAATTCACGTGCAGATCCGCAAGATACGGATCGCTTGGATCAGGAATCGCAGACAGTTGACCAAAGTCCGAGCCCATGACTAACGGCTGACCAGAAACCAACGTCACCTGCATGCTGCCATCCGGTTGATCGGTTGTTTTCACTTCGATCACTTGTGACAGCTCACCGATCAGCTTTTCACGCGTGTCCATCAATTGAGCAGGGTTACCGCCTGTACCTTGCATTTCAACGATTTGCTTGTTCACGTGAGCGATGTTCGACATCAGACTGTTTGCATGAGTCAGCGCAGCGGTGCGCTGATCGTTCATGTCTTTGTGTTGGTTGTGCAAAGACTGAGTTAGTGTGTTGAAACGTCGAGCCAATGCTTCTGATTCATTGATGATTTGCTGGCGGTAAGGCATCGATTCTGGCTTCACTGTCGCGTCGTTAAGCGCGGCGTTAAGCGAATCTAAGCCAGCAGAGATACTAAATCCGTCTGCACCCAAGGTGTTTTCTAGTTGGCTCATGTTGCTGGTGTAACCAGCCGCGTAAGCCGCCAAACTATTGGTAGACCAAGTTTGTTTAACCAAGAACTGATCAGTTACACGGCGGATGCTGGTCACTTCCACACCCATACCAGAACTTAAGCGGTTGGACTTACCATCACCAACTGTCGCCATCAACGCTTGTTGACGGCTGTATCCTGGCGTGTTGACGTTCGCAACGTTTTGCGCCGTCACGTCAAGTGCAACGCGGTTTGCGTTTAAACCTGAGAGGGCGATATTAACTAGGTTCATTTACAGCTCCATTTTCCTGATCAGCGGCTGAGAAAAAGCGGTCGTCATACCGGCTTCTCCAAGCACTTGTTTAACTGAGGCGACCGCTTGAGCCGTTGAGTTAAATGGGTCGGTAATTTCTTCGAGTTCAAGCTGTGATATCGATTCAGAATCGACCGGTTTACCGTCATTTGCAGAAGACACATTGCGCGCCGAATCGAAGGCCACTTCGCGCATTGAAGGGCTCAGCTGCTGAATCAGCATATTGGCGATGCCAGAGCTTTGCTTTTTCGCCAACTCCATCGCCAACTGACCATCGTACATATCGCGAAAAACGCCTTGTTGCTTGCTTGAAAATGGGCTGTCTTTGTCCGCTAACACGTCGCTGCTGCTGCGCATTTGACGCAGCACCAATTGTAAGAACATAGCTTCAAATTGACCCGCCACCATTTCGAGCGCGCCTTCTTGATCACGACTGTGCTTGATGTTCGCCAACGCACTGTTGTCGTGATAAAGCATTGAGTTCAATTGAGCTTGATCGCTGCTACCGTCTAGTTTCATCCTTCACTCCTTAAATCACGACCAGTTCAGCATTCAACGCGCCCGCTTCATTTAGTGCCTGAAGAATCGACATCAAATCGGTTGGGGTTGCGCCTAAGCTGTTGACCGCATCGACAATGGTATTGAGCTCTGTGCCCGGAGGCCAAATCACCATTTGAGCGAGCTCTTCGTTTACATCAATATCCGTTTGATTCACGACTTTTGTCTCACCATCAGCAAACGCATTCGGTTGACTGACTTTTTCTGATTCTGAAATTCGCACCGTCAAGTTGCCGTGGCTTACTGCCGCTTCGCCAACTTTGACATTCTTGCCAATCACCACGGTACCAGTACGGGAGTTGAAGACGATACGTGCAGGCTTACGACCTTCCACGACGCTCATCTCTTCCAGCATCGACATCATGATCACGCGTTGTTGCGTGTCTTTCGGCGCTCGCATATCCACGCGTGCTTTGTTGATGGCAACAGCGACGTTCGGACCAAACGTATTATTGATTTCACGTGCGATGTTTTTTGCAGTAGTGAAACTTGGTTTGCGCAGGTTTAACGTGATTTCATCGCGCTGGTTGAAGTCTGTTTTGATTTCGCGCTCTAACGTTGCACCATTCGGCACACGACCCGCTGTTGGCGTATTCACTTCGACTTTCGAACCACTTTTACCTTCGGCAGATAAACCGCCCACAACTACGCTACCTTGCGCGATGGCGTACACTTCACCATCGATACCGCGTAGCGGCGTAAGAAGCAGCGTACCGCCGCGCAAGCTTTTCGCATCACCAATGGATGACACGACCACATCTAAGGTTTGGCCCGGCCCCGCCATAGGGTCTACTGATGCCGTCACGCTTACCGATGCTACGTTACGCAGTTTAGGGTCCATGCTGTCATCAATCTGAACACCAAATTGGCGCAACATGTTGGTGATGGATTGTGAGGTAAATTTTACTTGGTTGCGGTCACCTTGGCCGGCAAGACCAACCACCAAACCGTAACCGACTAATTGGTTTTCGCGGATGCCTCGAACATCCACCAAATCCATAATAGGAATTTCCACTTCAGCCTGTGAAGTCGCAGGAAGCCCTAAGGTCAATGCCAGTAGGAAAGACGAAAAAAAGGTATTGATTGGCTTCATTAGAATGGTACCCATGGGCTGTTAAAGAACTGAGTCAGCCATCCAGCAGCGTTGCTGTCTGCCAACGCGCCGCGACCAGCGTAAGTGATGCGAGCATCCGCAATTCGTTGAGAAGAAACTTGGTTATTGCGAGTGATGTCATCGACGCGAACAATGCCCGTCAAACGGATAAATTCATCACCTTGATTTAGGCGCAGCCACTTTTCGCCACTGATGCGCAATACGCCATTTGGCAACACGTCATGCACCGTGACCGTGATAGCACCTTGGAGCTTGTTGCCTTGTGAGCTAGACGCGCTGCCATCGAAATTTCGGCTGCCGTCAATGCTCACACCAAGTTCATCAAACTTTTTAGTGCCAATGGTTGGCGCAGCAAAGTTCACCGCTGAGCTCTTACCAAATTTGGTTCCGGCTTTTTTACTTGAAGAAGTCTCTTCAGAAAGCACCACGGTTAGCACATCACCGACTCGGTACGCACGACGATCTTGGAACAGAGTCATCGTGTATTGGTGACGATAAAGGCTACCAGATTGAGCGTCTGGTAAGGTGTAATCCAACTTCGGCGGCGCATACGCCTCAGCATTTGGCTGAGGCGGAATAAACTCCTGACGTCCGGCACATCCCACCAGCAACACGACGGCTACTGCCCAACTCTTAGAAAGCCATTTCATTGCTTTTTCCTTCATCATCACCAACTTCATCATTACATCGATTGCGAGACAAACTTCAGCATGTCATCTGCTGCTGATACGACTTTGGCATTCATCTCGTAAGCACGTTGAGTCGTGATCATGTCGACCATTTCTTCCACAACTTGCACGTTAGAGCCTTCTAGCGCGCCTTGCTTGATGCTGCCTGCACCATCTGCGCCAGCAATCAGCTCATCGGCTGGGCCACTTGCTTCCGTCTCGCGGAACAAGTTACCGCCAACGGCTTCAAGACCGGCTGGGTTGATGAATTTTGCTAGTGTGATTTGACCAAGCTGCTGAGGTGTTGGATCGTCTGCCGTTGTTGTTGTCACTGTGCCATCTACGCCAACCGAGAAAGAGGTCGCGTTGTCAGGAATTTGAATTTGTGGCTCAAGCGGTAGACCTTGACTGTTCACCATCAAACCTTCTGAGTTGATGTGGAACTGACCATTACGCGTGTACATAATCTGACCGTCAGAGTTTTCAATCTGGAAGAAGCCTTGTCCCATTACCGCTAGATCTAGGTCTTGAGTCGTGTTTTGTGTGTTACCTTGCGTGAACACTTTTTGCGTGCCGACAACGCGCACACCACTACCCAGTTGAACACCGCTAGGTAGCTCGTTTACCTGATCCACCTGTGCACCAGGTTGACGCTGAATGCTGTAGAACAAGTCTTCAAATACAACGCGGTCGCGCTTAAAGCCGACGGTGTTTACGTTTGCTAAGTTGTTGGAAATGGCAGTCATCTTCGTGTCCTGCGCTGCCATACCTGTCTTACTTACCCATAATGCCGAATGCATTGGTTATCTCCTTTTGGGGCGAGACTTATCTCGCCGCCATTAATTTGTTACCGGCTTGCGCCAACGTTTCTGCAGTTTTCATCATGCGTACTTGCATCTCGAAGTTACGCGTTAGCGACATCACGCCGATCAGCTCATCGATCGCCGATACGTTACTGCCTTCGATGTGTTCTGGTGCCAATTGCACGGTTTCATCCGCTGCGAATGGCACACCATCAACACTGTGAAGCAAGCTGTCACTCTCTTTTTGCAGCTGATTGATTTCTGGCTTCACCAGTTTCAATGTGCCGACTGCGATTTCTGCACCGCCGCCCGGTGGAATAACCGAGACAAGACCACGCTCACTGATTTCGATTTTTTGGTAATCAGGCACCACCAACGGACCGTTTTCACCCACAACTGGGAATCCGTTGATAGACATTGCGCCAAAGGTATCGATTTGAATGTTACCGGCACGCGTGTAAGCCTCATTACCCGCTGGCGTTTCTACCGCAAGGTAACCTTCACCCATGACGGCAACGTCGAGCGCACGACCTGTTTTCACAACGTCGCCAGAATCAAAACGCGTTGATGCAGAGTTTGTGACCACCATGGTTCGGCCATCAAAGCCCGGGCCTTGTAACTCCACGCTACGAACACGTTCCATATCCGCACGGAAACCTGCGGTATCCGCGTTCGACAAGTTATTCGAACGAACGTGTTGCGCTTTAAGAACTCGGCTTGCACCGGAGGTTGCGGTAAATAACAAGCTATCCATGCAGAACTCCTATTACACCGCGTTGAACAAGGCTTGAGTGAGCTTGTCGCTGGTCGAAATCGTTTTTGCGTTCGCTTGGTAGTTACGTTGTGCTGTCATCAGTGCCACAAGCTCACTGGTTAGGTCGACGTTTGAGCCCTCTAATGCACCTGGAGTCAAGTTACCCAGCGTGCCAGAACCCGGAACGCCCATGATCGGCGCACCAGAGCTAAAGCTTTGTGTCCAAGCAGTGCCGCTCACTTTTGCTAGACCTTGCGTATTAGCAAAATCAGCCAGAACCACTTGGCCTTGAAGCTGTGATTGACCGTTAGTGTAAGTTGCGTAAACCATGCCGTTGTCTTCAACGCGCACGCCTGCAAGCTCACCAGATGTGTAACCGTTCGGGCTGTTTGTGCTCACGCCAAACGCGGCACCAAATTGCGTGCTGCCTTTTAGGTTGATATCAACGCTCATTGCGTTTGCGCCCGCAGCTGGGAATGCCACATTGAAAGAGCCTGTTGGCGCCGCTAACGTACCGTCTTTATTAAACGTCACAGGAATGGTTGAAACAGGAGTCTTACCACCGTCGACTTGCACGTTCACTTCCCATGCGTTGTCTGCCGTTTTAGTGAAGTACTGCGTCACGGTGTGAGAGTTGCCAAGTGAATCGTACACCTGTGTCGTGTAAGAAGAGTTGAACGAGGTTGGATCTGCTGGATCGAACGGCGTTACCGCTTTATCAATCGCTTTTGCACTTGCATCGAAGTTCGCAACAAAATCAAGCTTATCTGTCGCTTTCGCGTTGAGTGACGATGTTGATACTTGGATGTTACCTACAGAACCCGTCATCAAGTTGTTGTTGCTATCTACGCTGTAACCTTGCAACTTCGCGCCATTGTTCGCTGTTACAAAGTTGCTCTTATCCGTACCAAATACGCCAGAACGAGTGTAAAGCGTTTGACCCATGTGATCTTTTGTCACAAAGAAGCCGCTGCCGTTGATCGCCAAGTCCATTGAACGACCAGTACCCGTGATTGAACCGTTTTTATCGAAGTTTTGTGAAATAGACGCAACTTCTACGCCGCCAGGTTGCATGCCGTTGTATACCGCTGCGAACTCTGTGCGCGCACCTTTAAAACCATACGTTGAAGCGTTGGCAATGTTGTGGCTGATCGTGTTTAGCTCTGTGTTGGTCGCGTCCAGACCACTAAGTGCGATGTTAAAACTCATAAAAGACCTCTGATTTGCTTATTTGGTTAAGCACCAAACTGAGTGATTTGATAGAAAGGAACGTTGCCAACGCCATTAACATTGACCAATGCTGCGCCACCTGAACTCGGAATACGAACCTGTTCAACAGTGCCAGCCAGTAGAACATTCGGGCTCGCTTGGCCTTCTTGAACTTCTACAGATACCGTGTATTTGCCCGGCTTTAAGCCAAGCTCTTCTGGATTGATTGAGAACTCAACGTCACCAGCGCCGTGAGCGCCAAGTGGTACGTTCGTCTTCTGACCGAACTGATCCTTCACAACTAAAGTCACTTGGTTTGAACCATGACTCAGTTCGATTTTGCCGTTTTGCGCACCATCACCCAGTTCGAATTCTTTTGAATTCACGTAAACCGTTTGACCAACCAAACCGGCGGTCGATAGCACTTGCATGTTGTCGAGTAGCACCATGCTGTTTTGCATGACCTTCGACATGTTCTCGGTACTTTGAACTTGAGAGAACTGCGCCAACTGACCGACGTACTCTGTGCCATCTAACGGGTTTAACGGATCTTGGTTTTGAATTTGCGCCACCATCAAAGAGATGAACTCATTTTGAAGTGAAGACGCGCTGTTCTTATCCGTTGGGTTTGGCGCAATGCCACTGTTTTCTTTTGCTGCCGCTTTAACCGGAGCGTCCGACGATAATGCCGTGTACTGTGCAAGACTCATTAGCTACCCTGCCCTAAACGAAGCAAGCCTTGCTGCATGCTTTTCACATTTGCCAACACTTCCACGTTCGTTTCGAAGCTGCGAGTCGCTGACATCATGTCCGCCATTTCCGCAACCACGTCGATGTCTGGGTAGTAAACATAACCTTCGCCGTTAGCGAGTGGGTTATTTGGCTCAAAGCGTTTTTCCGCCTGACCTTTGTTTTGCACCACATCGACAATACGCACTTCAGCATTTGGGTAAATGCCGTTTTCTGTCGTCATTTGCGTTTTTTGATACACAGTAGCGAACACAGGTTTAAGTGCTTTGTACGCATCATCTGGGTTTGCAGACACCGCATCCGCGTTCGCAAGGTTACTGGCAACCGTGTTTAGGCGAACGGTTTGCGCCGTCATCGCAGAGCCAGTAATCGAATAAATATCAGTGAATGACATAATTAACGTCCCTCAATCGCTTTCGCCAAGCCGTTAAATTTCATGTTGAGAAACGTCAGGCTGGTTTGAAAGTCCATGTTGTTTTGGGTGAATTTCGCTTGTTCAACACCAAGTTCCACAGTGTTGCCATCTTTACTGTTTTGGTACGGCACCGAATACTGGGCCTGAACCTGCAGCTTAGGTACAGAATTACTCACACCGTTTGTCGACATCTGGTTCATAACAGTGGTGAAACTTAGGTCTTTCGCCAAGTACCCAGGGGTGTCAACATTTGCTAGGTTACTGGCGAGGACTTTGGTACGCTGAACGCGAAAATTGAGTGCCTCTGGATGTACACCTAAAGCATTTTCAAATGTGATCGCCATGCATCTTTCCTTACAGTCGGCTCGAATACGCCAAGATACAAACAAGATACGTGCCATAAAATTTATTTATATTTATCAATGATTTACAAACAAGAGTGGAAACCAAACTTCCGGTTTACGGAAAGCAAAAAAATTAGGGGGAAAACTCTAATTTCCTCAAAGTGGATACTGTTATTAGGAATTCTTTCGGCAGGACAAACTTTCGCTAACACGGACCAAACCACCTTCTCATCGGAGGAGCTAAAGGCCGTTGTCGCAAAACATTTTGAACAAGAAGTAGACCGCGTCGCCAAGTCTAACCAATGGGGCGAGTACCAACTGGAGTACGATTTGTGGGTGCCAGGTTCTGCCAACCATTTACCCAAATGCGATGCCAAATTGGTGATCACGGGTCGCGATAACCAACCTTTGCCAGTCGGTAACTTAAAGCGTTCCGTCAGTTGCGAAGACCTTACTGCTCCATGGCGAATCAATGTCACGATCAAATCCTCGGTCACACTGCCAGTGGTGGTTGCGGCGACGACTGTAGGTCGCAGTGAAGTGGTGACAGCCAATCATCTGAAATTGGAAACTCGAACCATTTCGCGCTCGGACGATTTCTACACCGATCCTAAACGCGCCATCGGCTTGGAAACCACGCGTCGACTCCGCGCCGGACAAGTCGTCGATCCAACCAACTTAAGTGCTCCCGCTTTGATTGAGAAAGGCAATGAAATCATCATCATTGCTAGCAAAGATGGATTTAGTGCAAGCACCAAAGGTGTCGCCTTAGAAGATGGAGCGCAAGGCCAACAGATTGAGGTAGAAAACCTCAGTTCTGGCAGAGTCATTCGAGCGGTTGTGACAGGAAGAAACCAAGTTCATACTCAGTTTTGATTTTGGACTCAACGTAACATTTTTCAATTTTGCCTCTCGTCACATCGCGTGAGTATCGAGTACAAAAATAAAATTTAATGTTCACCACATCCTTGTCGCCTATTGGATTTAGAACATGATGATGAGGACCACAGCATGAAAATCGACAAAGTCGCGGGCGGTCATGTCCCACAAACAAATTTCCAACAAGCAAGTAAAAAGCCTGTTGAAACAATGGAACAAACCAAAGTAAGCGAGCCTGCGTTTCAAGCAAACACAGCAGCAATTGATCGTGCCCAAGCAGAAATGAAATCGCTACCAGACGTCGATATGGAAAAAGTTGAGCAAGTTCGTAACGCGCTAGCACGCGGCGAATTGAGCCTAGATACAAAAGCGCTATCTAAGGCAATTATGCAATTCCATACTGGTCACGAGTAAAAGCACAGCATTAGGAATACACCATGGCAAGCGCGGCATCGCAGCGAATTCAGTATTTTGTTCGTTCAATTTCTGAAGACATCAAACTGTATCAGCAATTATTGACCCTACTTCAACAACAAAAGGCGTTGTATTTGAAGTTTGATGGTGAAGCACTGAACACCAACGTTCAACAACAAACACCAATACTCAATAAACTTAGCCGCTCTTCCAATGAAAGAAGCCAATGCATGCGTGAGCTGGGGTTACCGTGTAATGACTCCAGCGTAACAAGAATTTTCAACGCTTTGCCTGCCAAGATTGGTGCGCAAGCGAGAAAACAGTGGACGTTATTGGAGACACTCATCAAGCAGTGCCAACAATACAACCAGAGCAATGGCCAAAGCTCTGCTGCGTTCCATGAGTTAGTCAGTCAACTCAAACAACCTGTGCAACACACTTATGAAGATAAATCGTTTTAAACGATGGTCGTCTTGCCTACAGATTCAGCCGCCATCTCGGCTGGATACTGTAGGCCTTTTTATTTCTGCCTGTTTGTTGTTCAGTACTTCTTTTCTTTGCCAGGCAAAACCCAATACTACTGATATAGAGCAGCAGTATCAGGTTCTCGCGCCTTACAAATTACAAATCGACCAACGTCTCACTTCCGTCAATCCACTTCTCGACCACATCTTTAAGCAACTCAAAAGCAAGTCACTGCCCAAAAGTCTCGTTTTGGTGCCAATGCTAGAATCTTCTTACAACGCAAAAGCCGTTTCTCACGCCAACGCCGCGGGATTATGGCAATTGATTCCTGCAACAGCGATGCGCTTTGGTTTAACGGTTGATTCGAATGTGGATGAGCGTTTCGATACCCAAGCCAGCACGAAAGCTGCATTGGACTATCTGGCGTTTTTATACAACAAGTTTGATCAAAACCTCGCATTAACGCTGGCGGCCTATAATGCAGGGGAAGGCCGAATTGCTCGCGCTATAAAGAAAGCGGGCACCGATGACTTCCAACAGCTCACTCTGCCAAAAGAAACACATCAGTACGTCAGTCGTTTCTTCGCCTTGGAAAAACTGATAGATATCGGGCAGTTACAACACTCTTCTTTTCAGCCATTGCTTCTATTTGCTGCTGAATCTGCGGCACCATCACAGCCTCTGATCGACTTTAGTCGACTTCCTCCACTCGTTAATTTGTGATAATAATCACCAAAACAACGAATGTCAGAAGAACGTAAAATTACAAGATCCTGTTCTGCTAATTTAAAAACTCGTGATCTCGATGCAAACGTGTGCAAAAAAGTTAAGGTAATGTATCTCAAGAATAAGAAAGAGTAGTGGTTTACTGATGATAGTCCAATTTGCACTTGTTTATTGGATAGATATGCATCACATTACGTGTGCAAAAAAGATGAAAACCAATGGTTGGACCTATTAATTATTTACACACTAAATATAAAACGGCTATTGTTTTCATAGTTTGAAACAAAACTCAGAATATCGAGATGACGCTTCGCTTGCGCGTCTGGAATAAGTCCGGGTTCCGGGGGGGAGCTCGGACTTTTTTATTGCGCTTAATTGCGTAAAGAAGTGAATGATGAAATCCCTAAACACATCTTCCTAACCACTTCTAAACAACGCTTACTGAAGCTCATTCCCATTCAATAGGTATGAGCTCAGTCTTCGGCACTCTGGTGACAGCTAAAGCAACTCTTTAGCGATCAGGTGAAGTAAGAACGTTTCACGTTCGATACTCATTCCTTTCTTCGGGCTTTCTGCCATCGTCTTTTCGTTATGTGCTATCGCTTCATGGACATTCATCCAAACTGGACGCATACCATTCTTCACTTCGTAATCTTCATACGCTGTCTCGCCCAGCTCACGATCAATTTTGCATGTGTAACAGTATGAAATCATGTGCATCACGTCGGCATCGTCTTTGTACCAAGGACGAAACTCTTCAAAAATGCCGAATGGTTTGATGCTATGAATATTTTGCGCCCCCGTTTCTTCTTCGAGTTCACGGACTAGCCCAGCAATAACGTCTTCACCTTCATCAATTCCGCCACCAGGTAGCGTGTAATCGTGATAACGCTCTGTGTAGAGCAACAACACATCTTCACCATCAAGTACAATGGCACGCGCTGCATTACGCTGAAAGATAATTTTATCGTCAAGATGGTCGAGTTCTGGATGAATGGTCGATTGTAAATGTCTCATCGAAAATACCCCCGTAAATATGATGCGCGCATACTACCGGAGTTCACTCTTTAAATCATCGTTGTGTTAATAAGCAAGCCAAAGTAGCGATACCTAACCCAATTAAAGTGTACTAAACCGTTCACGAGATCGCGTCTTGTTGAGCGGCTTACGTTCGATACATTCACTATGTATCCGCAACAGATGTGACGTACTAGCAAGCTCTTTATGAGAAATGTCTAAAATTCTTCTAAATATGTCTACGCCCTTCTTACTTTTAACATCGATAAGACAATAATTGACGAAAGTTGCCTATAATCAAGGCAATACTCGCCTATCCCATGCGGAGATAAAGATGAAAAAAACAAGTTTAATGATGGCTATGGCAGGGACAATGGTACTTGCTGGTTGTTCAACTTATGACGGCGCAACTCGCTCAACAGAGTACACCTCTGTTGCCAATCCGGCGGCCGTTTACTGTGTACAACAAGGTGGCGAACTGGACACTGTGTCAGAGAACGGTGAGCGTGTAACTTACTGTGTGCTTTCTGACGATGAACGTGTTGAACAGTGGGAATACTACCGTAACAACCACAAAGAGAGTGACGAGCAATAAACTCGAATCTAATAAATAGTAATATTATTCAATAACTAAGGAGCCAATCGGCTCCTTTTTTTGTTCTTTGATATCCGCATTTTCCTACAGGAACTTCACACTACTCTGACTTTACCGTATGCAAATATAATATCGAACAGCGTTCTATTCCTGACATTCCTCTGACAATACTTTCCACTTGGTCAATAAAATCATGCCCAACATCACACAAATTCACATTTCTTCCACATTTTTCTGGAAACAGGTGGTCAGGATGAAAACACAAATAGTTAAACAAGCCGAAACGGCACAAAACAACGTGATTACTGATGAGTCAAAACGCATCATCTACAAATCGTGTTTAAGCGCATTGATGATTGTTGCGATCAGTATTCTCGTCAATCTGAGTATTCGTCTTGATTACGTAGTATTGGGATCAAGTTTGGGTGAAGTCTCTATCACTGAAACCTTACAAGTGATCATGCTGGCGATTGCTTCATGGTCGTTCTTCCAACTTTCTAAGCAAGAAGAACAAGTTAAACACGCCGCTATTTTGATTTCCGGCTTCTTCGCTGTGTTGATCATTCGCGAACTGGACTACTGGATGGATATGATCCGTCACGGATCGTGGGTATTCCCTGCGTTAACCGTCACTGCTCTGGCTTGCGCAAAAGCTTACCAAGGTGGTAAAGGTACAGTGAACGAAATGGCACGCATTCTACAAGTTCCGCACATGAAGCTCTTGATTGGCGCCGTCGTTCTACTGCTTGTTTTCTCTCGCCTTTACGGTATGGGAAGCTTCTGGCAGCAAGTCATGAATGAAAGCTACATCCGCGATGTTAAGAACATTTCGGAAGAAGGCATGGAGCTGCTTTGCTACTGTCTGATTGCGTTGAGTGCTGTTCGTATGCGACGCGAAATCACTGAATAGACTCGGGATCTAAACGGCGATTGAGCGCAGTTGAAATGGGATGAAACACTTCCAATGCTCGCTCTGCTGTTGCAACCGATTCATCAAAGGCCGTCATTTCGATGGCCTTTTTCATTTCCGCAATTTGCTGCAAAACATCCATTTCTAACGGTAAAGCGCGAAGTTGATTTATTGCTTGTTTAGCCCGCAGCAAAGGCTGTGCTCGAACGCTAGTTAAATCTCGTTGAAATGCCCCACTTTTAACGCCCTCCAGATACACTCGATACGTCGTCAGTTCATCAAGTAAAAGAAACGCTTCTGCCTGTGGCCCTTGATGTGGGTATGGCACGCTAATGTGCTTCTGAATATCTAGAGAAATGTGTAAGTCTAAACCCACGGACGCACATTGAGATTTGAGCACGCGCAGTAAGCCTTGCTCATCCATTAGCGTTTGAATTTCTAATATGCGCTCAAGATGATAGGCGTTTGATAGCAAAATGACCTCAACCGCCGCTTGAGACGGTAACGGAAATAAACCGCTTTCACACAGAACTTTCGCTGCATTTCGCATGTTTTCAAACGTATTCAAAGAGCGATTTTCAAGCAGGATTTGGCTTGTCGGAAAAGGCTTGGCCAGCGACGTATTCAGGGTCTGAAAATATGCATACATAGCGTCAGCTTCCGAAATGCTTTGTCCTTGCGTTTTTCCACCACAAAATACGAGAGCAGTATTCTCCATTGGCATTTCGCGGATCTTAGCGGCTAGAGCTTCGACTCTCGAGATGCCTTCGGCACTCAATTGGTTATTAACCAATCGCTTACCTAGTACGATGACCACGTTACCTAACTTCATACTTATCTCTCAATTTCCCCTGCGACAAAGTCACTGTTGTGTGGTCTTTGGCATAGTTACAAAAATCTTCTTTGCCAACCGCCTTACAGGCATTAACATCTAGTTAACAACATTGTTCTAGAGACCTATGAAAGGTTCATTGCTGAAGGAAGTCAATTATGCTGTCGATTTTCGATATTTTTAAGGTCGGTGTTGGGCCATCCAGCTCCCACACTAACGGTCCTATGCTCGCCGGATTCCATTTCACTCAACTACTTAGCGACTCTATGGCGAAAGTGCGTCGGGTGCAAGTTGACTTATATGGCTCTTTGTCACTGACTGGTAGAGGACACCACACCGACCGAGCCACAGTGCTAGGGTTGATGGGCAATAAGCCCGATACCATCAAAATGACCAGTGCCAAAAGTGCACTGCAACACACCATCGAAAACCATACATTATCGTTAGCTGGCTCTCATCAAATTGAGTTTAGCTACGACCACGACATTGTATTTCACAGCGACAACCTGCCGCTGCATGAAAATGGTATGACGATCACCGCGCTCGATGCCGCAGGAGCTCAAGTCGCCTTTGAGACGTACTACTCTATCGGTGGTGGTTTTATTGCGACAGCGGCAGAGCTCGAACATGGCGGCCAACAAGCCAGCGCAGAAGTACCTTTCCCTTTTTCATCCGCAGACGAAATGTTGGAAAAAGCAGAGAAAAATGGCCTCAGCCTTGGTGGCATGATCCTGCAAAATGAGCTGGCATTTCGAGAGCAAGAAGAAATTGACCAAAGAGCTGAACAAATTTGGAAAGTGATGTCACTGTGTATGCAGCGTGGTTTCGATACTGAAGGGATTCTTGAAGGGGGCTTGAACGTCACTCGCCGAGCTCCGAATCTGTTGAAAAAACTCGAAGCGAATGCAGCAGTAGAAAATGATCCAATGGAGATCATGGACTGGATTAACTTGTTTGCCTTTGCGGTCAGCGAAGAGAACGCGGCAGGCGGGCAAGTCGTCACATCACCAACTAACGGTGCCGCAGGTGTTATCCCAGCAGTATTGATGTACTACCATCGATTCATCAAAGAGCTGGACCTTAAGCAACTAAAAGACTTTCTCGCCGTTGCTGGAGCGATTGGTATTTTATACAAAACCAACGCGTCCATTTCTGGGGCGGAAGTCGGCTGTCAAGGTGAGGTGGGAGTTTCCTCTTCTATGGCAGCGGCTGGCCTAACCGCCTTGCGAGGAGGCAGCAACGAGCAAATTTGTATCGCAGCTGAAATTGCAATGGAACACTCTCTCGGTATGACCTGCGACCCAATAGGGGGACTGGTTCAAGTGCCTTGTATTGAACGCAATGCGATGGGCGCAGTAAAAGCGATTAACGCATCACGAATGGCACTAAAACGCACTAGCAAATGTCTTATTTCATTAGATAAAGTTATCGAAACCATGTACCAAACAGGTAAAGACATGAATAAGAAATATCGAGAGACATCTCTAGGTGGTTTGGCAATCATCCATATGGCACCACCATGTGAATAATAAGTACGCATAATTTGCATCTTTCTTTACACATCGCATTGTTGGTGGCACTTAGCATCAACAGTGCGATTTCTTCCCTTCCTTGTATCAATACTCGCCTGCTTTCCATCATTTATTTTTCAATACGTTAAATTCGTTATTAGCATTTTGTTTTGATAATAATTTATAAATTAGTTTTTATAACTACATTTATCAACTTGATCTAGAACAACGGATAAGCAAATAACAAACTTCACATTAGAAAATATAGTGCGTCTTTTGTCAGTTATGCGACAATTATTTCAATACTCAATATCTCGTTTAAGTAACATTTAACAGAAATAATCACTATCTTTCTCCGCTAATGTGAGTACAAAATTATGTGGAATAAACTAAACAAATCTATGATGTTCTGCCAAATGATGTTTGGCTTATCATTTTATGGCGTGTTAGTGAGCTTAACTCGCTTTTTTCTAGAAGATCTAAATTACAACGAAGCCGATACGATGATGATCGTGGGCGCTTTTTCTGCCATTGGGCCATTGTTTGCCATCGCTGGCGGATTTATTGCGGATAAGTTTTTAGGAGCTTACCGCTCTCTGTCCATCGCCTTTCTGGCGTTCGCTGCGGGTTACGTTTTGCTGGTACTTGGTGCTTCGGCGACAAACGTTCCTTTATCGATGTGCGGTATCGCTCTAGCAAGCTATGGCCGTGGTTTGATGTCACCTTCTTACCCAAGTCTTTACAAACGCACTTTTAAATCACAAGAAGATTTCGAAAAAGGTTACCCAATCAACTATTCCGTGAACAATGTCGGCGCTTTTTTAGGCCAGTACCTGTTCCCGATGATCGTACTGGTAATTGGCTTTAACGGCGGCTTTACCATCTCTGCCGTCATGGCAGGCGCTGCGCTTGTGATGTTATTGATGTTCAGAAAGGGCCTAACTGGTGTAGCCGCTGAACTTGACCAAAAAGCGGTAAGCTTGAAAAACTGGGTATTCTTCGCACTGATTTCCGTCGCCATGATCGCGTTGGTGTTCTTCATGTTCTCAAACATGGATATTGGTCAAAACATCGTTTATGCCATCGGTGGCGCTGCGATTCTTTACTTCGTCTCTTTAATGCTGAAAGCCAGCAAAGCCGAGTCATTGAAGATGGGCACCATCCTCATTGTGACCTTCTTGACTACGTGTTTCTTCGTCTACTACGGACAAATGATGACGTCAATGAACATGGTGGCAATCAATACTTTGAAAGGCTCACTGTTTGGCTTTATCCCACTTGAGCCAGAAGCAGCAATGGCAATGAACCCACTTTGGTGTATGGTTGGTGGCCCTATTGTTGCGGGTTTCTTCGGTATGCTTGAAAAACGCGACGTTCACCTTTCGACAGCGACTAAAATCGCGATGGCGTTTGTACTCACTGCAATTGCATTTGGCATCCTAACGTTTGCGGTCACAACCGTTGGTGAAGATGTGGTGATCATGCCTGAAATCTTCTTGGCGATTCACTTCTTCCAAGCCATTGCGGAAGTTATCGTTGGTTCAATGGTTGTGGCATTCATTCTGTCTGTAGCACCAAAACACATCGAGAACTTCTCGGTTAGTCTATTCTCCGTTGCTATCGCACTGAGTGGTATCGTTGGTGCCGCTTTCTCAACATCGATTGCGATGGAAAAAGGCCAAGAGATCACTCAAGAAATCGTACAAACCGTATACGGTGATTACTTCCAATTGCTTACTGTACTAGCGGTTGTGATGGTGGCGATTGCTATGGCAGCATCTGTTGTTATTCGCAAAATGCTGGATGCAGCAAAAGAAAGCGAAGCACAAGCGCAACCTGTCGAGATTGAAGCGGGTATCGAGGTACAGAGCTAATCGCTTTCGCTCCGCCACTTGATTACATACGCAATCAACAAACAAAAATGCCGCGAATTCATCGCGGCATTTTCGTAATGACAACGTGACCGATTAATCGCGGCGGCCACGAAGTTCAATCGGTTGGGTAGATGCATCGGTTTGAATCATCACGCCGCCGTACATCGCTTCATTACGGCCTTTCAACGTAAGTTGCGAGTTTGCGCGTTCAACATCCACTTGGTTCGTATTGCTCATTGTCATGTCAATGGTACCTGTGTATGAGCCATCCGCCGCAAATGCCACATTCGCTGAGCAAACCATCAAGCCTAATGCGATTAGTTTTTTCATACATCACCTCTGTTATTGTCTGTACCTGTTTCGATGTAGAAACAGTATCAACGTAAAGGGGGCAAGACGAGGAAACTCCTGATTTACCAAATGGAAATCCCCTTTCTTCACTTCCGGATAGATGCCTCAATAAAATTGACCGTTTGCTGTCTTTGGATGATCAGCTCAACGCTATGATGTGAAGCGAGCCGAATTGTTGGAGTAAAGAATGGCGATTAATCTGGATATTCAAAACATTCTTGTGCTGAAGCGCATGTATGAGCTGCGCAATGTTCGGTTAGTCGCAGAGTCGTTAGGAAAAACATCCGGAGCCATCAGTAAAAACCTCACCAAGATGAAAACCCAGTTCGATGATCCTCTGTTTGTGCAAACGAAACATGGCTTTGAACCGACGACGTTTGTCGAAACAAACATGGCACACTTCGAACAGATTCTGATGAGTGTGGACTCCATTAAGCCGCAAAACTTTTCCCCAGAGACCTTTGATGGGCAACTGTCGATTTATGCCAACACGCTATTTTGGGATTACTTCGGCGATGAGCTTTACTTGAGCCTGCTAAAACAAGCACCTCGAGCCAAATTTTCGTTTCTGCGCTGGGGAAACGAAGCTAAAAACCGTTTAATAGATGGTGAAAATGCGGTCGCAATCCACTACTTTGATGAGGACTTACCTCAATCGGTCGCACAAAAAGAGTTGGGAAAAGGAAAGGCCGTCTTTTTTGTTCGCAAAGAGCATCCAGCGCAAGATTTTGATGACTTGCAGCTCTACCCCTTTTTACTCTTCAAAACACCAGGATGGAATGACTACCGATACCCTCTGTTGGAACGCTTGAAGAACATTGGTTTTAATGCGTCGCCAAAAGTGGAAATAGAACACCCAGCGATGATCCACAAAATAATCCTTCAAACCGATCATTTCGGTATCACGATGAGTGACCATGTCCCGCAAGGATGCAGAAGTATCGCACTACCGAACCGCTTAGAATTGAATGTCAGCTACGTGATGAGTTGTCGGCGTTCACAGCAACATGCACCATTAAATCTATGGTTATTTGATAAGATTAAACACGTGATTGCAAACTAACGTTCTTTTAGTATGCCCAAAGTAATCGCTTGGTGATGTTGACGCAGATAATCGATATCTTGCAAATACGCGATATGATGTCCCTCTTCCAAATTGGCTTGAAATCTCTCATCCCTGCTGCTTGCCATAAATCTCATGTAATCAACCAAAGCCGTGAGCCTTAACGTCATCACATCCACCAGATTTTCTCGCTCTAATTTTGAGCAGCCATACGCGTCACAAAACAGCTTGGCGCGTTGAATTTGCTGTTCCAAGTTGCCCATTCGGTCATTTTCATCCGTTTTAAAAGGAGCCCAACCGTAAATGGAAAAAGCAACGTCCCATAAACGAGGAGCAGGATGTGCGGTATCAAAATCGAATACACCAACCACGGTTTCACCATTTAGTGCAACATTGTATGGCATAAAATCCCCGTGACAGATCACCTCTTGGGGAGCGCGATCAGGTAGCATCCAATGACACACTTCGCTTTGATGTGAAATGAGAAAATCTTCTGAAGCATCATGCATTCTACGCAACATTTTGGCCGCGGATAAAAGTGCAGTAACAGAAGCAATAGAACCTTGCAGTGGATAGTTGAAGGTATCTCCTTCCACAAAGCTCAGCCACTCTTTGCCACCCTCAATCCCAATCACTTTGGGGCATTGCGTGAATCCATTGGAATGAAGGTGATTTAACAACTGGTGGACGGTCATCGTCCAAGAGCTTGCCGGACGACTAACGCGATCACCAGTACGATAAATGGCATTGTCCCGACCACCTTGTAGCATTTCCATGACTTTTCCTTGTTCGATCAGATTTGGGGCGACGATTGAAACAAGCGTCATTTTATACCTTAAGTAACGAATCTTGTTTTAACTGCCGCCCAAAAAGCACCCAACTTTGTTAGCTCAATCGCAGGAAACCACTTTCACTTATTCGAAGATGCTGGGCTTTTAAGCTTATAGACTTTGCATGACCCAATGAGTAAAAGCCTCAACTTGCGGTTTATCGCTTTCCCTTACCATCATATGATGCGCGCTGGCGCTTGGCATTGACCATCCACCAATCGGAACCAAAAGTCCTTGTTGTAGCTCATCCTCCACTAAAAAGTCCCTTACAAGCAGTATGCCTAACTGATTCACCGCCGCTTGAATGGCTAGTAAGGAATGTTCAAACTCGGCGATAGGTTTACTCACTTTGCCTTCATAGCCCTGAAAACGCAGCCAAGCTTGCCACGATTCATGGTATCCGCCCGTGCACAGTTTTGGCGCTAGCGCGATATCGGTAAGATGAATGACCGAATTAAGATTTAAAAAACCAGGGCTCGCCACCACTATCCAGTTTTCTTGGGTAAGTTGAACAGCCTGCTCTGATTGCCAATCTCCATAACCGTTGATGATCTCCACATCCGCAATGGCGCTAGCATTTGGTACCGTGTTGGCAGTCGTTGAAATTTTTACCACGACATCAGGGTGCTGACGATGAAAATCGGCCAAGCGCGGCATTAACCATTGAGAACAAAAGCTGTGAGCGACATGAAGCGTCAGTTGAGTATTTTTCTGGCGAGCAAAAAGGTGTTGAGTTGCTACAGATAGCATCTGCAAAGTCTGGCTAACAACAGGTAAGTAGGCTTGGGCAGCTTGCGTTAATAAAAGCTGCGCACCATTGCGCTCAAAAAGTATCGCGTTTAACTGAAGTTCCAACGATTTAACTTGCTGACTGACCGCCGCGCGAGTGACATTTAGCTCTTTTGCAGCTTTTGTAAAGCTTCGCAAACGGGCTGTTGCTTCAAAGGCTTTCAGGGAATTAAGTGGTGGGAGGTTTTGCATCATGCTCTCCTACTAAACGGAGCATCGATATTATGAATCTGTGATGACAGAATGATGAACAACAAGCAAAGCGCACGCCGCCGCCGTCATTTCAATATACAGCCCAACAACCGTCTCGGTTCCATCCAAGCATAAGTTTGAAGACAAGATCAAAAAAGCCAGCGATAAACGCTGGCTTTTTGCTTTGTTGGCTATAGCAACAAATTATTGAGCTTGTTCAGTCGTTTGGTATTCAAACGCAGGAACAACTACTTCCACACGACGGTTCGCTTCGCGACCTTGACGAGTTTCGTTGCTAGCAACTGGGTTTGCTTCACCCATGCCTTTAACTGTCATACGGTCAGCAGCGATACCTTTCGCTTCGAATTCATTAGCAACCGCTTTAGCACGCTTTTCAGTTAGCTGTTGGTTGTACTGAGCAGAACCCGTTGTGTCACTGTAACCAGTGATCTCAACTTTAGCTTGTGGGTAAGTGTTCATTAGATCAACTGTACCAGAAAGTGCTGATGCATCTTTCACTTCTGCGCTTTCTAGGCCGAATTGTACTGTTGCTGTTTGAGCTGGATACACGTGCTCAACGATGCGAGTAGATGGACGTGTTTCTACCACTTCTTCAACTGCTTCTTCTTGAACTACTGGCTCAGAACCAAACTTGTAGTTGAAGCCGATACCGAAGAAGTCAGAATCCATGTCATCAATAATGTCGTCAGACATGTCTTGGTAACGTTGGTATTCAGCACGTAGGCTCCAGTTGTAGTTGATTTTGTACTCAGCACCTAGAGAGCCAGTTGGAACGAAGTCTTTCTCGTCACCAGCCATCATGTATGCCGCACCTACTTTAGCGAACAGGTTCCAAGAATCTGTTAGAGGTAGGTTGAATTTAGGAGCTAGAGTCAACGCCCAAAGGTCACCATCAACTGTGTTTAGACCAGGCTTTTTGAAGTTAGCCGTGAAATCACCTAGGTAATCAACACCGTATTCTGCAGCAACGTATTCGTTGAAGTTGTAACCAATGTGCATACCAGCTGCAAAGCTGTCGTCGTCACAAGGTTCGTTTAGGTAACATGCATCGTTTAGAGAGTTGTAACCTACTTTACCGCCAATGTAAGTGTCAGCAAGTGCAACGTTAGAGATCACACCACCAGCAAGTACAGTAGCCACTGCAATAGCGATTTTTTTCATTATTTTTTTCCTTTTTCTTGTACACAAAGCAACACAAATTAAGCAAGTCGCTGCTTATCATGTGAAGCCGCAACTTTCTCTTTTAGTTGAATAGAAACAGCTAAATTTCGTAGGAAGGAATCAAAAAATGATATTCGAACGCCAATGATGTAACACGGATACCACCACCTCTCGATCACACGTTAATTATCTAAACGTGGGCTCTCATTTGAGGAGAAAATCCAACGACATTGGTTTAGCCATAGTCAATTCGTTGCGGAGAATATCACACTCTTAGCACTTTTCTGTGATGCAAATCACCCTATTTTTGCAGTTTCTCAAACTTGAGAAGAACTCAGTAAATGGATGAATGGCAACTAATTTTTACAATAAGAAATGCGAATAGCAGGAAAGAAAACAGCCCATCAAAGATGAGCTGTTCGGTAATGAATCAATGCTGTGGAACTATTGCATTTAAATTTTGTCGCTCACCGCAAGTGTTGCTGCAAGCACGTCTTGCCCAAACATCACGCTGCGCTCAGGAGACCAACCGTACAACGGATCAGGGTGGTTGTTATTGTCTTTGAATGGCATCTCAATTGTGTACGATAAGCACTTAAATTGCTCGGCAACCCAGTTTGAACCAACCGTCAGGTTTGCCTTGCCTGGTTCGTCTTTGTCGTAGCCAATTTCATCTTGGAACTCTGGCGTAATAGTCAACAGTGCTTGTTTGAACGCATTTTCCAGCGCCGCTAAGTTTTCATCGTACGATGGGATGCCTTCAGAGCCTGCAACAAAGTTGTATGGGATCGCTTCATCACCATGAACATCTAAGAACATATCCACACCCGTTTCGAGCATGCGTTCACGAACAAGGAACACCTCTGGGCTTTTCTCCATTGAAGGCGTTTGCCATTCACGGTTTAGGTTTACACCAACCGCATTCGTGCGTAGGTGACCACGAATACCACCATCTGGGTTCATGTTCGGTACAACGTAAAGCACTGCTTTCTCAAGTAATGCACGGGCAACCGTATCGTTTTCATCCAGCAAACGCTGAATCATACCTTCCATAAACCACTCGGCCATGGTTTCGCCCGGATGCTGACGTGCGATCATCCAGATTTTCTTTTTGCCTTCTTCTGGCTCACCAAAAGTCAGTAGGCTCATGTCGTTACCATCTAGGGTATGACCCAGTGTATCCAGCTTGCAGTGGTGCGCGCTTTGCGCCATGTGCAGTAGATCGAGATGGCGATCATAAGTGTACGGTGCAAAGTATGCGAAATAGATAGAGCTGCGCTCTGGGATCACAGTAAACGTTAATGTGTCACCATCAAATTCAGCAGGAATACGGAACCATTCTTCACGGTCATAAGAGGCAACAACGTCGTAACCTTGCCAACCTTCAGGGTATGCTGACTTCGCTAGATCGAGCAGTTTGATGGTGTGTGACTGCTCTGCTTCAGTTTCTAAGCGGAAGTGGAACCATTGGTAGAATTCCGACATGTTGTCGTTAGGGATTTTCAGTTGGATGTCATTTTTATCATCCGCTTTAACGACATGGATGCTACCGCTGTCGAAGTTGCTGAATATTTTCATTCTGTTACTCACCTTTTGAATCTGAGCTTGAAAGAGAGAGGCTAACACAAGGCGAAAGTCCGCCCCAACGACTTTCACTGCAAACTGTCTCGTTTGTGGCTAAAGTCTTCAGTTTAGTCGAGCTTATCCGCTTTGCCTGCTGGCCCTGCAAGTTTTGCCAGCCACTTATCCCAGATAAATGGCTTTTGACCACAATCTTCTGCCTCTTCTTTTCGGCGTACCGCATTACGCACCGTCATTGCGCCAATCCAGCGAAACGGCTCTGGAGGGAAATGCCCCAATGGTCCTTTGGCTAAGCCACTTCGAGTCCATTCGTTATCCAACCCTAACACCATAGAAGAGAGGATTTTTCCGCCCATGCGAGTCTGCGCAACACCATTACCTGAATAGCCAAAACCATAAAAGACATTACGTTGCTCGTTCAACTTCCCAAAAAATGGAAAGCCGGAGGTTGAGCGATCGGATCCTCCTGTCCATGAGTATTCAAACTCCGCCTCTTTCAAACTCGGGAAAAGTTTATCGAATGACTTCCTTAGAAGATTTTGATAACGAGTTGGTTTATTGAACATCACGTCCACTTGGTTGTTGAAAGAGAACTGATTGCCTCCCTTACCTAACATGAGGCGACCATCTGGCGTATCGCGGTAGTAATGAACAAAAATACGCGAATCCAACACGCTCGTTCCCGCTTTCCAGCCCGTTTTCCGTAACGACTCACCAAGCGGTTTGGTGATGACCATGTCGGAAGAAACCACCACGATACTGTTTTTGAACTGTGTAAAGTGCTCCACCATCCATGCGTTTAATGCCAGCACAACCTGCTTTGCTTGTATTTGTGCGTCAGGAGTGTACACGGTAGCTGGTTGGCCAAAATCCAATTTGGTCATTGGTGTGTTTTCGAAGATTTCGATCCCCATTTCTGATGCAACTCGGCGCAAACCTCTAGCCAACAAGGCGGGCTGGACGCTAGCAGCAACCGAAGAATGGAAACCTTCAAGATGACGGGGCGAGCCTGTATTCGCGTGCAGCTCATCTTCTTTGCAGCGACGCCAACTATTGACGCCTAAACGTGAAAGCTCATCGACGACAGGTTGCATGCAGCCCGCTTGCGCGTGATTTGTTGCAGTGTAATACACGCCTTTAAGCGACAACTGAGCATCAATATGGTGCTGTTTACAAAACGCGTCAATTTCAAGCACGGCTTGTTCGGACTCTTTGACTAACCAAGCAGCCTGAGCTTCACCAAACAAACGTTTTAAGGTCGGAAACTTTGTTGACCAAGTCAGCATGCAACCACCATTCGCTCCAGACGCGCCACTGCCGCACAGGCCCTTTTCTATCACAACAACATGCTTTTTCGGTGCTTGCTGTTTGATCATAATGGCGGTCCAAAGTCCGGTGTAACCACCACCAATAATCGCGACATCAGCGGCGATATCTTCATTCAGTGGCTTAGCCGGCTGAGGTCGTTCAAGTTCAAGCGCTTGCTTAAACCAGTAAGATAGGTGTGCCATTGTTTTTCCTTCGTGTCATTCATGAACTTGTTTTCGAGAAGCTCACTGTACAAACGATGCGCAGTTTCAACGAGCAAGAAAAACTATCGCTGCGCGTAAGAAAAAATGACGCCACGCAGCAAAGCGTCCTGACACTTCCTTACTCACTCATACAATACCTGCCGTGGTTTTTCTCTTAGAATCCCGAACAAACGAACACTGTTCAAAATTAATTTTGAGTACGTTGGAATCAGCAAGAACACACCTCCTATTTATGCCTTGTGCATCTCTCCATTTTTCGTGTTCCTCGCTGTTATTTCTCGTGCTGTTAAAACAGAACCCCAGTTAAGACAAGCTCTTAAGTGAGTCGGGAGTGAAAATGACTGCAAATAAATCCATTTTTGATCATACCAAAGTGATCTATGCTGATGAGTACGCCAACACCTATAACCCTATTTGGGTATATAGAATGAAGTTCATCATGCGTGCGCTTTACTACAAACGAGCATTCAAACACCTTGCGAACAACATTGAATCGTCTTTGTTAGACATGCTTTGTACGCGTACACACCGATTCCTAGAAAAACCGTTTCGCCCGTACATCATTAAGAATAACTCTGCTTTTGATCGCTCCAACTTGGTGGTTGATCACTACAAAACGATTTCAGAACTGCTTTCTAAAGAGACCATTGCCGAGATTTACACCGACTCAAAAGGCTTAACGCTGACCTCATTTGAAATCGATGGCATCGAGTACTCGGTTCGATTGGTTTACGAAGCGCGTTACCAAAAAGAAGGCGACATGAGTCTTGTGCTGCACAGCGCTGAAGACGGCAACTTCTACACACTTTCGTTTACCGTTGGTCATGTAGACACTGGGCGCTGCATTATGATAGGTGGCCTACAAGGCCCTCGAAGCAGTGAAGAAAACAACGCAAAAATCAAAAAACTGACTCGAAAACTGTACGGTCAGCGACCAAAAAGCTTGATGGTGAGTTTGCTAACACTCATCGCTCAAGTCTGGGAAGTAAACACCATACTCGCCGTAAAAACGCAATCTCACACATACGCAGCACGACGTTACAGTAAAGGACGCATCAAAACTGACTACGACGCACTATGGCAAGAGTTGGGAGGCATTGAATACAACCGCCATTTCTACGCATTAAAAGTGAATGATACGCGCCGCGATACTGAGGGAATGTCTCGCTCTAAACGCTCGATGTACCGCCGTCGTTATGAGTGGCTAGACAACACCAAAGCTGAGTTTGCGACGCGTCTGCGTTAATCCAGCGTATCACGCGACATCTTGTTTATTCGTTTACTATTCGGAGTCCTTATGTCTTACAAATACGCCGTAGCATACTTGTTGTCCGCACTTTCTGTCACCGCTCATGCCGAGCCAACCAAACACATTGTGGGGGCGAATTTAGGCTATGGTGACGTCAGTTACGACGTCAATAATGGCCATGATGACGGCGACATGTTCTTAGGGGATGTGTATTACCGTTACATGTTCGACCAAAACTTCGGCCTTGAAGCAGGTTACAAAGGCGCGTTTAACGGCATTGGTTCTGTACTCATTAGCCCAATATCAGAAATCACCGACGTGAGTTATGGCGGTCCGCGAATCAGCGGTTACGTAAGCTACCCTTTGGGTGCTGGTTTTGAGCTTTACGGTAAAGGCGGTATCACTTACTACACGTTAAGTTACACGCTTAAAAACAATGGCCAGAATAAAGAATATGACGAGTCTAGCCTTGGCGGAGAAGCCGCAGCAGGTGTCGCTTGGGGCTATAAACACTTTGGTTTGAACTTAGAATACAATTACGCCAAAAACAGCGATTTTGATTCTGGAGGCGTGATGTTTGGCGCACAAATGCGTTTCTAACTCATCCCTCTTTTCTAAGGCACCTGGAGTCCGTTTGAACTTCCGGTGCCTTTTAGTTTATGTGCTTCAAGCACCTTCTAAAGACAACACAATGCCTGCAAGGATGAAAGCCACACCGATACCTCGGGTGAGATACCATTTTTCCGCAAGTAACCAAATGCCCATCAGTAAGCCAAATACAATACTGATCTGGCGCAGCGCGACAACTAAGCTCACGTTGTCTGTCATCGTCATCGCAAACAGAACCAATCCATAAGTCGATGCCATCATAATGCCAGCCATACTTGCACTTTTTCGGATTCGCCAAGCCGCTTGCAACTCTTGATCATTTCCGGTGATCAGACACCAAAGTAAAACGGGTAAGCCCATCGCCCAAAACTGCGCACCAAGATAGAAGATCGCGCTGTATTGATCGTTGAAAATAGTTGATGCTTGCTGAGTCAGTAACGTTAATGCCTCTTTGTCCACCACAGAGTAACCTGTCGTGCCAATTGCCGCGATCAACGCCCAAAACACGCCTACATTTAGATACGCCACCAAAGAAACTTGGCGAACATGAGTCAACGGAACCAAAATGCAGCCAAAGGTGATCAACACAAAACCAAGCCACTGTTGAGATGAAAGCGCATGGCCGAGTGCAACACTGAACCCTCCCACCATCATGACCGGCAAAGCGCGTGCAATTGGGTAAATCACACCAACATCGGCATGTTTATACGCCATGATCAAACCGACGAGATACACAATTTGCGCTATTCCACTAAAAGCCAGCATTCCCCAAAACTCAACTGGCAACGAAGTCCAATCGAGCGTGGTTAAATACCAAACCAGATATGGGGTAAGCACTCCACAAGCAGACAGGCTTGCAGCCATCGTGAATGCCATGCCTGATCCGGAATGGCTTTTACCCAAGATATTCCAGCCAGCATGCAAAACCGCAGAAAATACAACGAGTGCGATTGCCAAGAAATCCATTTGTTTTCCCGTTTAGACAAAACAAAGGCTCCGAGATGGAGCCTTTGAATATGAAAATGCGAACGTTAGTGATTGAGCTCTGCCACCGACTCAATACTGATGGCATCGTGACGCCAGTGTTCAATATCGCAGTCAATCAACTCGCCATGTTGGTTATAGTTAGTACGTTCAACAACCATTGCCGGAGTGCCCGATGTTGCTCGCAACGCTTGCGCGACTTCACCAAGCAAGGTACTGGTAGAAATACGGTAACGCGTCTTCTGATACACCACACCAAAGTGCTCGCGATAAATATCGGTCAGCGAGTTGGTCAAATCAAAGCTCAATAAATTGGGGAAGATCTCTGGACGAATATAGTTAGTCACATACACAACAGGTCTGTCTTCCAAATATCGAACGCGGTCAACACGAAAAACATCAGAGAACGGTTGCAGTTGTAACAAGCGCGCAGATTGCTTATTAGCTAAAGTTCCCTTTGCCGCAATCAGCTCCGTTTTTGGCACGCGATTTTGCGCTTTCGCCATGTTCGGAAAATTAAGTGTTTGAGTAGGATCGTAACGTAGTGGCTCAGGTGAAATAAACCAGCCTCTGCGATCTTCACGATAAATTCGTCCTTCGGCTTCCAATAACGACAACGCTTCGCGCAACGTAACTCGGGTTGTGTCGAACGACTCCGCCAACTTGCGCTCCGCAGGCAATTTCTGACGCGGTGATAGCATGCCCGCTTCAATCTGTTCAACAATCGAATCTTTAATTTTTACGTACTGCACGAGGTGTCCTTATCTTTTACGCCAAGCCTGAGTGCGACTTTCTAACCACTTCCCCAACGTCATCTGCACGATCTTCGCAATCGCGGCTGCAGTCATGATCATCACGGCCATCGCGGCAGCTGCGCCCGTTTGGCCTGCATCGTCCATGTTTAGAATCGATACCGAAGCAGGAATCGTATCGGTTGAGTACAGGAATACTACCGCAGAAGTGGTGGTCAATGCATTAACAAACAAGTAGGTTGCGATGTCCAAAACAGCAGGCATACAAACCGGTAAGGTCACTTTGAAGAACAACTTATACTGAGGCAGCTTGACCGATGCTGCCGTCGCTTCTATCTCTGAAGGCAGTTGCTTGAGAGCGGTTAACGCTGTCATGTGGCCGACTGTGTAATAGTGCACTACGGTGTTAATCACCAGAAACGCCATCGTACCGTAAAGCACATTCAATGGGTTGTTCACATCATTGAAGTAAAAGATGTATCCCAAACCCAAAACCATGCCCGGCACCGCCATTGGCACCACGCTCAGCATTTGCATCGCCTGACGAACTGGCCCAAACGCACGACCTTTTTCAATACAGTAGGCACCGACAAAAATCACAGCGGTACCAATCAGCGCAGTCCAACCAGCTAAAGTGAGAGAATTAAAGAACGGGCTCCAGCCATAGGTACTCATCTCTGCGAAGTTGTAATTGTTCAGCGTCAGCGCTTTATTCCACGGCCAAAATGTCACTAGAGAGCCGTACACCGCCATGCCTAACACTGCCAGTACTGCGACAGAAATCAGTGAACAGTATACAAAGCAAAGGCCATCACGCGTTTTGTTGGGTTCTGGTTGATAAGGTACAGAGCGAGTATCAAACAAGCTCTTTTGTTTTTTCTGCACCCAACGATCTGCACCAAACGCCATTACCGCAGGAAATAACAGCATGATGCTGGTTACTGCACCCATGGCAAAGTTTTGCTGGCCCACCACTTGTTTGAAGATGTCGGTCGCCAGAACGTTGTAGCTTCCGCCAATGACTTTCGGCACACCAAAATCGGTGATCACCAACGTGAATACGACAATTAGAGTGCTGATCAAACCGTATTTCGCCGCAGGTAACGTCACCATAAAAAAAGTCTTCATCGGTGAGGTTTTTAGAGCACGAGCGGCCTCATACAAACGGGCATCGGAAGTACGCAGCGAAGTGGTCAAAATCATCAGAGCATGAGGAAAGGTCCAAAAGATCAAACCCATTGAAATACCAATCACACCATACACTGAGTGACCACCAAGTAGCTCTTTCGCAACCCCTTGATTGCCAAAGAGGAAGATCAAGCTGATCGCAGGCAAAAGTGAGGGAGCAAGGATTGGCGCGGTACCTAAGATGTGAAATAGACCTTTAAATGGCATGCGTGAACGCGTGAGTGCGTAAGCGTAACCAAAGGCCAGAATACCGACCACCGTCGTTACAACGAGTCCCAAACTAAACGTATTACCAACGGAAACCCACAAGCTTGAAGAAGAAAAATAAGTCGCAAAGTTGGCTAACCCAACAAACTCTCCATCGCTGTTTTGTACGCTTTTGGCCAGCATCGCCCACAATGGCATCAAGATGAACAAGATCATCATCGTGGAAAGACCCGCCAACAAGCCAAACAGCACGATATTGTCGCGGCTAATGCGTCCCATCATTGATTTCGCTTTGTCTTGAGTCGTCAGGCTATTCATCGTCATTGTCTTCGCATCCATGTTTGCACCTATGCCGCCAACGCTTTTGTAAACGCATTCCCCTGAGAAGGGATTACATAGCCGTGCAAGCCACTTTCCAAGAACTGGATGTAACGCACATCACCAATGCGAATATTGAAGTTTTGCACCGTCTCGACTGGCACATCAACAACGATTGGTTTCGCTTGGCTGTCGTTTTGTAGCTCACAATCCACGCGGAAAAATGCCCCCAAAAACTCGGTAGCGGTAATGCGTACAGGCAGAGAGTTGCGGTAGTTTTCGACAAACTTGATGTTCTCGGGACGCACCGCCAAATCAAAGCGATCACCACGTTGAATCTTACGATTGGTTAAACTTGGTGCTGGCAGTAGAGTCTCAGCAATACGCACCTGAGATTCGGTCACGACAGATGTCTCGATAAAATTCATGCTGCCTACAAACTCGGCCACAAAGCGCGTTGCCGGTTGTTGGTAGATTTCTTGAGGCGTGCCGACTTGCTCAATTACGCCATGGTTCATCACCACAATTCGATCTGCCATCGAAAGCGCCTCATCCTGATCGTGCGTAACCATAATGGTAGTGATGCCCAGCTTGCGTTGCAGCTTACAAATTTCATCACGTAAGTGAACACGTACTTTCGCGTCCAACGCAGATAAAGGTTCATCAAGAAGAAGCAGTCCCGGAGATAAAGCAAGCGCTCGCGCTAACGCCACACGTTGTTGCTGACCGCCCGACAACTGGTTAGGAAACTTCTGCCCTGAGGTTGGTAAGCCTATCGTTTCGAGCCACTGCTCTACTTTCTCCAGCGCCTCTTTGGTTGACATACCTTGGTTTTTCAAACCCACCGCAATGTTCTCTTGCACGGTGAGGTTTGGAAACAACGCGTAAGACTGAAACACAATTCCGAAATCACGCTTTTCTGGTGGTAGAAATGTGGTCTCTTGACCGTTTTGAAAAATCGCGCCAGAAGTAGGTAGATCTAAACCTGCAATTGCACGTAACAACGTAGTTTTACCGCAGCCAGAAGGGCCTAAAAAACAAACGAACTCGCCCTTTTCAATCGCTAGCGAGATTTTCTTTAATGCCGTGAACTGTCCGAATTGCTTCACTACATTTTCGATATTTAGGTAATGTTGGTTAGTTGACATAACACACGCTCCAAATGGTATATACCAACTTTAGTTTTGGAGTATTACGTTCCAATGACAAATTTATAGCCAGAAGATGACAAATAGATGAACGCCCTCGACATTAAACGCTTAAATCTAAACTCATCTTGAAATACGGAATGTCTGATTTATAAAAGCGCTCGCCCTCCTTTTGTAATCCAAACTTCTGATAAATTTTCAATGCCGACTCACGCGCATCGCACCAGAATACCTCTGCGTTAAACGCCTTAGCATCATCAATCATCGTCTCCAACATTCGAGAGCCGATCCCTTTCCCTTGTTGACTTGAAGATACCGCAAACTTCCTTAGTCTTGCTGCGCCATTGTTGAAGAAGACTGACGCCACACCCACCAGCTCTCCGTTCACATAACTCCCGTAATGATAGCCAGTTTCATCTTCATCAACCTTGCAAAACTCAATGCTTTTGCTTGGCCATAAAACCTGCTGTCGAAGCGGCAGTGTCTGCTCCGCATTAATACGTTGGATTTCCATGCACTTCCTCTTTTCTACCTGAGTATCCGGCCACTAATGTGCCTCTACTTTTCGCAAGATGCAAAAAAGGAGAGCAACCGCTCTCCTTTGACAATCGGATTTGTCGTAACCCTTATGATTTTGGCTCTGATTTCGCGTCAAATTTCTCAGACCATGCCGCTAAGATTTCTGCACGTTTGCTACCCATTTGCGCGAAGTCCATCTTCGCCATGTTCTCTTGAACGTTCGGGAAGTTAGATACGGTCGCTTTCACTTCTTTATGTGCAACCACTGGGTACATTTCTACGTAGAGCTCATTTGCTGCTTTAGAGATTGACCAATCCACAACGCGTTTCGCTGCATCCGATTCTTTTACTAGACCAACGGCTTCTGATTCCCAGCCGATACCTTTTGGTGTGATAACCGCTAGTGGTGCACCTTGTGTTTTCAGCTTCGCGCCGCGACTTGCCATCGAAATACCGATCGCCACTTCGCCCATGCCTGCTTGAACGCATGGCTTTGAGCCAGAGTGCGTGTAGTGTGCAATATTCTTGTCTAGGTCACGCATGTAGTTCCATGCCTGATCTTCACCCATGTTTTGTAACCAAGCAGACACCTGCATGTAACCAGTACCTGAAGAAGCTGGGTTAGGCATTGCAATGTGACCTTTGTAAACCGGCTTCGTTAGGTCTTCCCAAGACGTTGGTTTCGGTAGGTTAAGTTGTTTCGCTACCGCTTCGTTGAAACAAACTGCGTTAAAGAACGCATCATTCCCGAACCAAGCTTGGTTTGATTGAGGGTCGTTTAGGTTCGCGTGCAGCTCTTCCAAACCTTTTGGTGTGTAAGGCTTAAGAAGACCTTCATCTTTAAGCAGTGCCATTGACGAGCCAGCAAGCCCCCAAACCACTTCCGCTTGAGGGTTGTTCTTTTCTGCCAGCAATTTCGCCGTCATGATACCTGTTGAATCACGAACCCACTTAATCTTGATATCTGGGTTGTCTTTCTCAAACGCAGACTTGTATTTAGCAAGAATGTCAGTTTCGAAAGCGGTGTAAACCGTGACTTCCTGTGCTGCCATTGCATTCGTAGCTAGCAGAGAGACAAGTGCAGCCAGCGATCCTTTCATCAAACGGTTTTTCATCATTTTCTCCAGTTAATTTGGCTAAGTTTTCATTTGGTCTGTACCAGTTGACGATATACACCCTACTGAGCCTTTGTGACGAAATCATGACCATAAAATGGCAGTTTTGAGAAAATTATCGATAAATAGGCGACCAACTGATCAGTGAAATTTTGGATATGAAAGTTTTATGAAATTCACTAAATGGCTATTTACGACCCTTTTTCATCCTTGCTAGAGTGAACTCAACTTTTGGTGTAGACCAATTAAATTATTCTGATGGAAATCGAGATGAAAAACGAATACCTACTACTGACTCCAGGTCCTCTATCTACTTCTGAAACGGTACGCGAAGCCATGCTGAAAGACTGGTGTACTTGGGATGATGAATACAACAAAGACATTGTCGAAGTGATCCGCACTAAGCTTGTAAAACTGGCGACAAAGCATAGCGGCTACACCAGCGTACTAATGCAAGGTAGCGGCACCGCATCAGTGGAAGCGACAATTGGCAGCGCCATTGGCAAAGATGGAAAGTTGTTGGTTGTCGACAACGGTGCTTACGGTGCGCGTATCGCCCAGATCGCTGATTACTTAAATATTCCATGCCATGTAGTTTCCCCAGGCGAAACATCACAGCCACACTTGAACGAGGTGGAAACTGCATTGGCATCGGATCCTGCTATCACACACGTGGCAATTGTTCACTGTGAGACAACCACTGGCATGCTTAACCCAATTGAGGCATTTGCTTCTGCGGCAAAAGCACACGGCAAAGTGGTGATTCTCGATGCCATGTCGAGCTTCGGCGGGATTCCAATGGACATCGCCGATCTTGGTATCGATTTTATGATCAGCTCTGCAAACAAATGTATCCAAGGCGTGCCGGGCTTTGGCTTTGTGATTGCGAAACAAACGGAACTCGAAAAGTGCCAAGGTCAGGCACGTTCTTTGAGCCTTGATCTTTACGACCAATGGCACTGCATGGAAGTGAACCACGGCAAATGGCGTTTCACGTCTCCTACGCACACGGTTCGCGCTTTCTACCAAGCATTGTTAGAACTCGAACAAGAAGGCGGCATTGAAGCGCGTCATAACCGTTACCAAACTAACCAGAAAACACTGGTTGCAGGAATGCGCTCTCTTGGTTTCGAACCGCTACTGAGTGATGACCTTCACTCGCCAATCATCACTTCTTTCTACTCTCCGACTCACAGTGATTACCAGTTCAAAGCGTTCTACACGCGTTTGAAAGAGCAAGGTTTTGTGATTTATCCGGGTAAGGTATCGAACGCAGATTGCTTCCGTATCGGCAACATTGGTGAAGTTTACCCAGCAGATATCGAGCGCTTAATCGGTGCGATTGAAAAAGCAATGTACTGGCAAGTTGCGTAAAGCAGCCTTCTGGTTGAGAGAGCGTTATGACTCAGAATATCAAACCGACTCATTTCCGTAGCGAAGGCGATGTCAACACGACGCCAACGCGCCAAGCTTGGAATACGTCGATGGACGACGAACGCACGCAAGCATTATTGAAGCGCGATTCCGAGGTCTTTCTTCATCAAGCCATGTCGACGCCTTGCTTAGATACCTTGGAAGCAGCAGAAGGCATCTACATCCAAGATGCCACGGGCAAAAAGTACATGGACTTCCATGGCAATAACGTCCATCAGTTGGGCTACGGTCATCCGCATGTGATTAAACGAGTGCAAGAGCAAATTGCCAAACTGCCGTTTTCACCACGTCGTTTTACCAACGAGACCGCGATTGAATGCGCCGAAAAACTCACGCAAATCTGTGGCGGCGAATTGAATCGCGTGCTGTTTGCTCCGGGCGGCACATCAGCGGTAGGCATGGCACTTAAACTAGCACGCCATATCACGGGCAACTACAAGGTGGTGTCGCTGTGGGACTCCTTCCACGGCGCATCGCTGGATGCCATCTCAGTGGGTGGTGAAGCGTGTTTCCGTCAAGGCATGGGACCATTAATGGCAGGTATTGAGCGCATTCCACCAGCGGTGTCTTACCGTGGCGCTTTCCCAGTTGCCGACGGTAGCGATGTGCATTACGCCGACTACCTTGAATACGTGATTGAGAAAGAAGGCGGCGTGGGCGCATTTATCGCAGAAGCGGTTCGTAATACCGACGTACAAGTGCCGAGCAAAGCCTACTGGAAACGCATCCGTGAAATCTGTGACAAACACAATGTCATGTTGATCATCGACGACATCCCGAATGGCATGGGTCGCAGCGGAGAATGGTTTACCTACCAAGCCTACGACATCGAGCCAGATATGCTCTGCATCGGTAAAGGCTTGGGCGGAGGCTTAGTGCCTATCGCAGCCATGGTAACCAAAGACAAATACAACACTGCTGAGCAAATCTCCATGGGTCATTACACTCATGAGAAAAGCCCTATCGGTTGTGCTGCGGCACTGGCAACCATGGAAGCTATTGAGCAAGACGGCTTGTTAGATAAAGCCAAAGCCGACAGCCAGTTTATGCGTGAAAAGTTGCTAGAGATGAAAGCCAAGTACCCTGTGATTGGTGATGTTCGTGGCATCGGCATGTTGTGGGGCATTGAACTGGTCACCGACCACGAAAGCAAAGCACGCGCGTATGACGAAGCGGAAGCTGTGTTGTACCAATGCCTCAACAATGGCGTGAGCTTCAAGGTATCGCAAGGCAATGTGATTCAACTCAGCCCACCGCTGATCATCACTCGCGAGCAACTGACAGAAGCGTTGGCGATCTTCGAAGAAGCGATCGCCAAAGTGTGTAAAGACTTTAATTACTTTTAGGGTCAATAGACCTCAACAAAAACCAATTTACCCAGAGCGCGGTTCAACGTGTAGGCAAGCGCCCTGGCTAGCAAGAAAAAGGATTGAACATGAGCAACTCACCAATTCAAGCAGTGATCTTTGACTGGGCTGGCACTATCGTCGATTTCGGCTCTTTTGCGCCAACCAGCATCTTTGTGGAAGCGTTTAAACAAGGCTTTGATTTTGACATCAACCTTGAAGAAGCGCGTGAGCCGATGGGGCTTGGTAAGTGGGACCACATCCAAGCTGTGGGTCGCATTCCTGCAGTTGATAAACGTTGGAATGAGAAGTTTGGGCGCTCAATGACCAACGAAGACATCGACGCAATTTACGCGGCATTTATGCCTCTGCAAAAAGCAAAAGTGGCTGACCACGCAGAACCAATCCTCAACGCAGTTGAAGTGGTAAACGGTCTGAAAGACAAAGGCATCAAGATCGGTTCTTGTTCTGGTTACCCTCGCGAAGTAATGGACGTATTGATTCCAGTTGCAGCGGACTACGGCTACCAACCAGATTATGTTGTCGCGACAGACGATCTGCCACAAGGCGGTCGCCCTGCGCCGTTTATGGCACTGAAAAACGTGATTGAGCTTGGTGTAAGCGACGTTAAAGCATGCGTCAAAGTGGACGATTCAGCACCAGGCATCTTTGAAGGTCACAATGCGGGCATGTGGACGGTGGGTCTGCTGCTTTCTGGTAACGAAGCGGGTCTGACATTTGAAGAATACCAAGCCGCAGACGAAGCAACCTTAGAGAAAGCTCGTGAAAAAGCACGCGCGAAGTTTATCAAGAGTGCACCTCACTACTTAATCGACACCATCTCCGATCTGCCAGAGGTGATCGTAGATATCGAACAACGCCTAGCCGCGGGCGAACGTCCGTAGTTTTCGCTCGTGAATTCAGAATGTAAAAAGCCTCTCCATATTGAGAGGCTTTTTGTATTTATGGAAAGCGGAGGGGTCAATTAATCGCGGTACTTGCTCGACGCTTTAGCTTAAAGCCCATACTGGTTGGCCTTTCTTCTGGCTCACCTTTGATGGCATGCAACAGTTTTTCTGCCGCCTTGGTGCCCATGCGCTCGTAATCAAATTCTGCCGATGTCAAACTTGGGTAAGCGTGCTCCCCCATAGAAGAACCTTCAAGGCAAATAATGGCAATGTCGGTCGGGACTTTGAGAACACGGCGATGGCACTCAAAGAGCGCACCAATTGCTATCTCCTCATGGCTACACACCAAAGCATTCAAGCTTGAATCGCGCAGCAATAACTTCGCCAATCCTTCCGCACCCAATTGTGAAGATGGCGCTTCATGAGTCGTCAGAAAATGATCTGGGGTGAGATAGTTTTCAATCATCGCACTTTGCCAACCGTGTAACTGGCGTTGCAACGTCGAGTGATTCCCGCGCGCCCCAATAAAACCAACGTTCTTAAAACCTTGTTCAATCAGGTGTCTGGTACAGGCCTTACCCACTTCGAAGTGATCCACGCCAATGTTGAGATAACTGGCCTTTGAGCTCAGTTCGGCAATCTCTAACACTGGCGTATTTGATGCATCTAACAGTTGATGCGTTCGCTGACTATGCTCACTTCCAAACAGTACAACGCCCGCAGGACGGCTCTCTAAAAAGGTCGAAAGCAACTTTTCTTCTTGCTCAATCGAGTAGTCGCTGTAACCCAGCAATAGTTGATAACCCGCTTTGTTTAACGCCTGTTGGAAGCTTGGTAAGAAATGCGCGCATGCTTTTTCAAACAGTGACGGAATGATAAGAGCGATGGAATAACTTTCTGCAGATGCGAGTGCCCCTGCGGCTTTGTTCGGGATATAGCCGAGCTCATCAACCACTTGTTGAATTTTTTCTCTCAGCTTATCGGATACCAGCTCTGGCGTTCGTAATGCTCGCGACACCGTCATCGTGCCTACGCCTGCTTGTTTGGCGACATCAGCCAAAGTGACATTGCCGGTACTTCTTCGTTTGCGAGGTTCGCTCATTGTTTTTATTTAATGTTCTCTAATTTCAGCTGCGACATCTTATCACAGCGCTTTAATGGTTTTGATATTAGCGCATTAGAACTCGAACACCAGCACATGAAACTTCGATGCCTGATAAAAATGATAGCGCTATCACAATTAATGGTAGCGCTATCAGATAGCGCTACCATTTGTGATCACTCTCAGGTTTTTCTGGCAAATTGATCGATAAAGTACGCAGCAACAAAACAACAAATCGGAAACATTCCAATGCTACGTGAACTGATTACCTCTGATGTCATTCGCATCCATTCTGACGCAACCGACTGGAAAGATGCGATCAGCAAATCTTGTGAAGCTTTGATTGAAAATGGCGCGATAGAACCAAGTTACGTTGAGGCAATTTACCGCTCGCACGAAGAGCTTGGCCCTTACTACGTGGTAGGTCCTGGTATGGCGGTGCCACACGCTCGCCCTGAAGATGGCGTTAACCGCTTGTCACTGGCGATCACGGTGATCCAAAACGGCGTCAACTTCAACTCTGAAGAAAATGACCCAGTAAAAATGCTGGTCACGCTAGCGGCAACGGACAGTAATAGCCACGTTGATGCGATTTCGAAACTGGCGGAATTGTTTATGAATGAAGAGCATGTAGAGGCCATCTGCAACGCTCAAAGCAAAGAAGATGTTCTTGCGATCATCGATAAATACTGAGTTTTACTCCTGACATACCCCATTCACAAATGGGTATACCCCCTATAAAAAAGAAAAGGTCTGAATTATGAAAATTATGGTTGTTTGCGGTCACGGTCTTGGTACTAGCCTAATGATGGAAATGAGCATCAAAAGCATCGTAAAAGAATTGAACGTCGATGCCGCTGTGGATCACATCGATCTTGGCTCAGCAAAAGGCACAAGTTGCGACATTTTCATCGGCACAAAAGACATTGCAGAACAGTTGGAAGCACTTGGCGTTGAACAACGTATCGTAGCGCTTGATAACATGGTCGACAAAGTCGCAATGAAAGAGCGTTTATCTTTGGCACTTCAAGAGCTTGGTGCTCTATAAGGTGGCGTTATGGAATTCTTCAGTTTCTTAATGAACGATGTCCTATCAGAGCCAGCGGTTCTGGTCGGTCTCATCGCTCTAATCGGCTTAATTGCCCAGAAAAAACCAGTCACCGAGTGCATTAAAGGCACGGTAAAAACCATTCTTGGTTTCATCGTGCTTGGCGCAGGTGCAGGCTTAGTTGTGAGCTCGCTAGGCGACTTTGCGACAATTTTCCAACACGCATTTGGCATTACAGGCGTGGTTCCAAACAACGAAGCTATCGTCTCTATCGCGCAAGAAGCGTTTGGTAAAGAGATGGCGATGATCATGTTCTTCGGCATGTTGGTGAACATTCTGATCGCTCGTTTCACGCCGTGGAAATTCATCTTCCTAACAGGTCACCACACACTATTTATGTCTATGATGGTGGCGGCGATTCTGGCATCTAGCGGCATGAAAGGTGTTCCACTGATCGCTCTTGGCTCTGTGGTTGTGGGTTCTGTAATGGTGTTCTTCCCTGCAATTGCGCACAAATACATGAAGCAAGTAACAGGCTCAGACGACGTTGCGATTGGTCACTTCTCAACGCTTTCTTACGTCCTAGCTGGTTTCATTGGCAGCAAGTTTGGTAACAAAGAGCACTCAACAGAAGAGATGAATGTCCCTAAGAGCTTGTTGTTCTTACGCGATACGCCAGTGGCTATCTCGTTCACAATGGGCATCATCTTTATGGTGACGTGTTTGTTCGCTGGCGGTGATTTTGTCCGTGAAGTCAGTGGTGGTAAACATTGGTCTATGTTTGCGCTAATGCAATCCATCACTTTCGCCGGTGGTGTGTACGTCATCCTGCAAGGTGTACGTATGGTTATCGCAGAAATCGTTCCTGCATTTAAAGGCATCTCAGACAAACTGGTTCCAAACGCAAAACCTGCACTGGATTGTCCGGTTGTGTTCCCATACGCGCCAAACGCGGTATTGGTGGGCTTCCTATCGAGCTTTGCAGCCGGTCTAGTGGGCATGTTCCTGCTGTACGTGATGGGTCTTACTGTGATTATCCCAGGTGTCGTTCCACACTTCTTTGTGGGTGCTGCGGCAGGTGTATTTGGTAACGCGACAGGTGGTCGTCGCGGCGCAATTCTAGGCGCGTTTGCACAAGGTCTACTGATTACTTTCCTACCTGTATTCCTAATGCCAGTACTGGGTGATCTTGGCTTTGCAAACACAACATTCAGTGATGCTGACTTCGGCGCGGTAGGTATCCTACTTGGTTTGATTGTTCGCTAAGTTTTCTCTCTGATGAATGCGGAATTAGGCTCGTCGGCATTCATCTCTGAGAGGCTTTAGCCGTAGAAAACACTCAAAAAAAACGCCCCTCACGTGAGGGGCGTTTTTCTTATTGAGGCTATCTTATTGGGACAGCAACTTTCTCGTTGGTTCTTGCTCGGTGTACTCAACCGCATCGCTGGTGGAAAGCTTGTCGACATCTTCTTGAGAGCCGGTCACCACCAACACTTGCTGTTTCACCAAAGCATCGACCACTTCAAGGTTGTTGTGACGAAGAAGCGCTCTCACTTCGCTTTCTTTCCCTTTGTGATATTTCACAAAATAGCGAGCCGGTTGTTGCTCTGCACTTGTTGGACGCTCATCCACAAGAGGAAAGCCTTGGTTGTTGGCAAGGCTGGTGGCGCTCATGCCAATCGCCAATAGCGCGGTCAAACTCCCCGCCGTTACGGAAAGTAAGGTCAGCTTCTTCATAGTCACTCCTTATTGAAATGTCAGAGACCAACTGTTGATTGTACCTGTGTCTCTTCTGGCACTGTCGACGGCTTTAAGTTCCCAAGAACCTTGTGATTCAAAACCAGAGAAATCAACTTGGAAAGTGGTTTTGATATCGTTAGCGCTGCCGCCAGTATTGTCGTGAAGCACGACTTGTCCACCTGTCGGTGAAGTCAGAGTCACTCGTAGGTCACCGATGTAAGTATGGCTAATATCTACGTCAATGCTTACAGTACCTGAGTCGCCAGTGCGATCGACATTCAGTGCGCTGATGGCACCAGAGGTTTTGTTGTCAGGAATCGCAACAGAGTTAGTGTTTGAGTAGCTAGAATCTGAAGAGCTACCGCCGCCGTCAGGACCATTACAGCCCGCATCCAAGAACAGCTTCGCCGCTTCCGCATTCACTAGGCCGTGACCTGTGCGGTTATCTCGACCTGCAACATCAATGTCTGTCGCGGTTTTGATCAACGCGTTACGTACTTGCGCTGCGGTACACGTTGGGTGGTAACTCCACACCAAGCCAGCTACGCCCGTTACGTGCGGAGTTGCCATCGAAGTGCCGTTGTAGTACTCGTAGTCTTCACCTGATGTAGTTGCAACCGTGATCTCTTGGCCTACGTAACCCAATAGCTCTTGACCAAATGCACGATCAACTGTCACCGACACCATGCGATAAGCGTTGTTTTGGTCAACTAAGAATGGGTTTTGTAACCCAGCTAATGCCGCGTTGCTGTATACAATCGCCGCGCTTGCGCCCGCGTTGTAACATGCTCGAACTGCATCCACCTCTGGGTACGTACCTGAAGATTGATTGCCAATACGCTCAGTAAGACAGATTTTGCCTGACATGTCGCCACAGTTGAAGTTGCCACCAGACACATCACAGCTTGCCAATGTCGCGGTGACTGAACCTGCAACTGGTGCTGGTACAAACTCAGTGCCGTTGTGGACCAAACGGTTATGAGGCACGATGCCACGGTCAAACTGGCTAACACCGTTTAGCGTAATGTCAGATAACTTACCTTCGCCTACTGTTACGGTGGACAGGATCGCCACACCCGGCGCCGCGATTTCAACTTGATCCGTCGCTTGCGAGAACGCCGCGTGATCATTTTGATTATCGACCGCTGCAACTGACATGACAGAATCGTAAGACGCTGGGTAGCTGTGCGCAGTATTGCCGTCGTTACCCGCCGCAGCGATTAACAGTACGCCTTGATCGTAGATCGCTTTCAGCGCATTTTGCTCCGTGCGGCTCGATTGGCTACCACCGAGGCTCATGTTCACCACGTTTGCGCCATTATCAGCACACGTTTGTATCGCTTTCACAAGACCAGAAGAGTAACCCCAGCCCGCTTCGTTAAACACTTTCACGATGTGAAGGTTCACGTTTTGGTTTGGCATCACGCCCTTCACGCCTTCAGTATTCGCGATCGCAGCGATAGTGCCCGCTACGTGAGTACCATGCGCGTTGTTGTTGCCAGGATCACTCCATGATCCTGTGCCGCTGTCATTGGTACCAGCAACACGGTTACCGCTCAGATCGTTGTGCGACAGATCGTAGCCAGAGTCGATGATACAAACCGTGCGGTTACCTGCATTGAAGTCATCCAACTGTTGAGCATTCACTGCGTTGTAACCCCAAGGTACCGTTTCACTTAGCAGGTAACGCGGTGGATCGACTTCCACGTATTCCACATCACCACGGTTACGCAGTGGTTCAAGATCATCCCCATCCAGCTCAACGCTGTAAATGGCACGGTTACCTAGTTTTTCCACTTTACGTGCTTTCACCTGTTGCAAAACAGATTCTTGCGCGATACGTGGTCCCCAAAACGAGTTGCCACCCATCGAAGATCGGCTTACCGGATCTTCTTTGAATTTGACGATGTATTTCGTCGGCAACTTGGATTCGTCGAATCCCATCGGTGGAGCCGCGAATGCTGACATGGAAGCAGTCAGCGCGACGGCGACAGCAGACAATGTAAATAAGCCTTGTTTTTTACTTGTTGTGTAGTGCATTTGCCCTATTCCTTAGTTGAGCTAATTTTTATTCACTATATCCTCATGAAAAATCATCATTGCGATGTATACATGAGTCACTCAGCTATAGTTCATCGTCCAAAAATGCCAAACAATTTGTTTCATGAATATACAAATTTGTACAAAATATCATTCAATCAACATTTTTAGTTAACATCAAAAAGCATCAACAAAACCTTATAAAGCAATCACTTATTTAACAAAAAGTGCATGTTAAATTAATGTTAGTGAGTAATTATTCTAAATATGAGCCATTTAATCGATTGCTATGCTGAATGATTTTTTTGACCGTGATGCCAAAATCAAAATAATGAATATTTAGTTGTTGACTGTCTGGAGTATTTACTCAGAATTAGAGGGTTTAGTGAGAAAAATTCTCATCTAAACAATGTTATAGCCAAGTATTTTTTCAATGTGCTTGGGTCAATAACCATTACAAGAAGAGTGAATGATGAAAAAAACAATCACACTATTAACTGCATTACTCCCGCTTGCTTCTGCAGTTGCCGAAGAGCCAACCTTATCACCAGAAATGGTTTCAGCGTCTGAAGTGATCAGCACGCAAGAAAACCAAACCTATACCTATGTTCGCTGTTGGTATCGCACCAGCTACTCGAAAGATGATCCGGCGACCGATTGGGAATGGGCAAAAAACGAAGATGGTAGCTACTTCACCATTGACGGCTACTGGTGGAGCTCCGTTTCATTTAAAAACATGTTCTACACCAACACGTCGCAAAACGTTATCCGTCAGCGTTGTGAAGCAACATTAGATTTGGCGAACGAGAACGCAGACATTACGTTCTTCGCCGCTGACAATCGCTTCTCATACAACCACACGATCTGGAGCAACGACGCAGCAATGCAGCCAGATCAAATCAACAAAGTGGTTGCACTCGGTGACAGCTTGTCTGATACAGGCAACATCTTTAACGCATCACAATGGCGCTTCCCTAACCCGAACAGCTGGTTCTTAGGTCACTTCTCCAACGGTTTTGTGTGGACAGAATACATTGCCAAAGCGAAGAACCTTCCGCTCTACAACTGGGCAGTTGGCGGCGCGGCTGGTGAGAACCAATACATCGCGCTAACAGGGGTTGGTGATCAAGTTTCTTCGTACTTAACCTACGCAAAACTGGCGAAGAACTACAAACCAGCAAACACCTTGTTTACGCTTGAGTTTGGTTTGAATGACTTCATGAACTACAACCGTGGCGTTCCAGAAGTGAAAGCGGATTATGCAGAAGCCCTGATTCGTTTGACGGACGCAGGTGCGAAGAACTTCATGTTGATGACACTGCCAGACGCGACGAAAGCGCCTCAGTTTAAGTACTCAACACAAGAAGAGATCGACAAAATTCGTGCGAAAGTGCTTGAGATGAACGAGTTCATCAAGGCACAAGCGATGTACTACAAAGCGCAAGGTTACAACATCACGTTGTTTGATACTCACGCCTTGTTCGAGACGCTAACTTCTGCGCCAGAAGAGCACGGTTTCGTGAACGCGAGCGATCCTTGTTTGGACATCAACCGCTCATCGTCTGTCGATTACATGTACACCCACGCATTGCGCTCTGAGTGTGCAGCGTCTGGTGCTGAGAAGTTTGTGTTCTGGGATGTCACGCATCCAACAACAGCAACTCACCGCTATGTTGCAGAGAAAATGCTAGAAAGTAGCAACAACTTAGCCGAGTACCGTTTCTAACCAGACACGGCTTCTGAGTTGAAACCTTATCTTCGTACACACGTTGATAAGCAAAATGGCCACGACACATCGTGGCCATTTTTATCGAAGGAACTTTGTGATCACAGCAGTCACAACGCTGAACAGTTACAGTGGCGCGACGTCGGTTCCCCCTAAAGACTGGTAAAGCGTAACCTGAGTAAGAAACTGGTTGTAGCGGTTTTCCAACAAAGAAGCTTGCGCGTTTCTGGTCTCTTCTTGTGCATTCAAATAGTCCATGATCGACGTCGAGCCATACTGATACCGCGCAGCATAAATGGACTCAGCGGCACTTGCGGCATCATATTGCTCTTGTAAACGCGCCGCCTGATACTTCAATTTCTCGCGTGCTGACAAGGCATTTTCGACATCTTGGAATGCGGCGTACAACACTTGGCGATAACTCACAATAGCCGATTGATAGTCTAAATCGGCAATGGCTTGGCTATTTTTCATCTCATTCCACTGCAAAAACGGCAACGTCATATCTGCACCTAAACTGCCGATCGGGTTGGAAAGCAGGTCTTTGAGCGCTTGTGACGATCCACCCAAAGCCCCAGTGAGCGTCAGCTTGGGCAAGTAGTCCAAATCTGCTGCGTCTTTATTTGCTAGCGCGGCTTTGACTTCATAAATCGCTGCTTTAATGTCGGGTCTGCGGATCAATAAATCAGACGGAGCACCAACACTCAACGATGGCATATCGCCTTCAGGCAGCATTTGGATGTTTGCACTGATACTCTTCGGCGGTTGATTGAACAAAATCGCAAAGGCGTTGTTTGCCTCAAGTAAACTCTGTTCAAACTCACTTTGCTGCGCTTGTAAGCTTGCCAACGTACGTTTGGCTTCAAGCACATCTAACTGATCCACAGCGCCAAGTTGGTACCGTTTTTCAATCAATTGTAGCGTTTGAGCTGCGTCTTCCACATTACGCTGACTGAGGTTTAAGCGCTGTTTTAGATAGCCGATTTGCCAATATAACGATGCAGTCGTTGCCACCAAACTTTGTGCGGTCGCCTCGCGATCTTGTTGACTTGCCATCGCCGTCCACTTGGCTTGGTCAACGTCTGCCGAGATTTTTCCCCACAAATCCAACTCGTAATTGACGGACAAGTTAGTGCTGTAGCTATCTGCCGATTCCCCGCTATCAAGAGGTTTTTGAACTTGTCCTGATGTGGAAGAACTCAACGTAGGGAAAAGGTCATCTTGCGCTAAACCCAGCTGTAAACGCGCTTTCTTTAGCGTTAGCGTTGCCAGCGTCAAATCGTTGTTTTGAGCCAACACCTGAGTAATGTATTGATTAAGCGTTGGGTCGTTAAACGCCAACCACCAAGGATCCATACTGACATCACCCGCAACATGCATCTGTTGCCAATTTGCAGGCACTTGCACCTCAGGAGCTTGATAGTCGCTACGCATAAGCGAACCACAACCTGACAACCACACTGCAATTAAGGCAGCCGCGACCAATCGAGTTTTGAATTTCATTGTGTTACTCATTTTTAGTCTCTCGCTAGCGCTTCTATCGGATCGAGTTTGGCGGCATTGCGAGCGGGTAAAAAGCCGAAAGCGATGCCAATCAACGTTGAGCAAATAAACGCCCAGATGATCGAGTTCATTGAGTAAATCATTTGGAAGCTGCTGCCAGATGTACTGAATGCAAAACCAATCAAAAACGCCAAGCCAATACCAGCAATGCCACCACACAAACACACTAGTACCGCTTCAATCAAAAACTGACGCAAAATATCCGCTTGCCGCGCACCCACAGCCATTCGCACACCGATCTCTTTCGTGCGCTCTGTCACCGACACCAACATGATGTTCATTACGCCAATTCCGCCGACAATTAGGGAGATCACCGCAATCGCTGAGATCAATAACGTCATGGTTGCGGTGGTTTTCTCGATGCTCTGACGAATGGTGTCAGTGTTAATCGTGAAGAAATCTTCTGTACCGTGGCGCATTTTTAACAAGTTGATGATGCTCTGTTCTACCGCAGCGCTTGGGGCGTTCTCATCAATCCGTACAGTAATGCCGTTGAGGTAGCGTTGTCCCATCATGCGTCCAGACATGGTGGTGTATGGCACCCAAATTTTCAGCGCGTCGCTGTTGCCAAACGCGTCTTCTTTTTTCTGCGTGACACCCACAATACGCACTGGCAATGAACCTAGAAAAATCACTTCACCAATCGGATTTCTATCCGCAAACATTTCCTTTCTGGTGTTGTCATCAATCACTGTTTCTTGGGCGAGCGAATTCACGCTCTCTTCATCCCAAAACTGACCTTTGGCGATCTCATAACCGCGCACACGAAAATAATCTTCCCCAACCCCTTCCACAGACGCGGTTGCATCCTGATTGGCGTAACGCACGGTTAAGCTGTTGGATAAAGACGGCGTGACACTGTCGACAAAAGGTAGACTCTCCAACGATTTAGCATCGTCGGCGGTTAGCGTTTTCACTCGTCCGGAGCGGCGGTCACCAAACCCTTTGCCCGGCCTGACATCAATGGTGTTTGTTCCCATGGATGAAATATTCGACAAAATTTGCTGTTGTGAACCATTACCTAGTGCCACCACGGAAACCACCGAGGCTATACCAATAATGATGCCGAGCATGGTCAAAAACGTGCGCATTCTGTGGCTAGACATCGCCAGCAGCGCCATTTTTAGCGCGTCAATAAAACTGTCCCACTTCCACCACTTACTGGCGGCTTGCGCTGGGCGATGAAAAGATGCGCTCGGTGTCTTTTCTGCTTGCTCATTAATTACAACTTGTGCATTTGGCGTATCTGCAATGATTTCACCATCTTTGATTTCAATGATGCGATCCGCAAAGTTCGCCACGTTCATATCATGAGTCACTAAGATGATCGTATGCCCAAGTTGATGCAACTCTTTAAGCAGTGCCATCATCTCTTGCCCACTGTGACTGTCTAATGCGCCAGTGGGCTCATCAGCGAGAATCACCTCACCACCGTTCATCAGTGCACGAGCAACACTCACGCGCTGTTGCTGGCCACCACTCAGCTGGCTGGGCTTGTGAGTCAAACGATCTTCCAGCCCTAAGCGAGCCAATAACGACTGCGCTCGCTCCGTTCTTTGACGATGAGGAACTCCCGCGTAAACCGCAGGTACTTCCACGTTTGCCACCGCGGTTAAATCCCCCAGCAGATGGTAACGCTGGAATATAAAGCCAAAATACTCACGGCGCAGTTCCACCAGTTGGTCGGATTCCAACGTCGAGACATCTTGCCCATTAATGAAGTATCGACCGCTGGACGGTTTATCCAAGCAGCCGAGCACATTCATCAGCGTCGATTTACCTGAGCCCGATGCACCCACGATCGCGACCATTTCACCGCGTTTTATCTCTAAATTAATGTGGTTCAACACGGTAAGCGACTCGTCTCCAGAGACGAAACGTCGAGTTAAATCCTCAACTTTTAAAAGCACGTCACTCATCTTAGAACCTCATTGGAGGTCGACGACGATCACCTCGGCTTGATGATTCTCCATCCATAGCATTGCCAAGAACAACTTGGTCGCCTTCCTTCAAACCTGAGAGAATTTCTGCGTTCACTTTGTTGTTGATACCCACTGTCACGGGCTTTTGCACCACTTGGTCCTGTTCAAGCACTGGCACGGTATAGTTGCCTTTGCCGCCAGATTTTTGCAGCACTTGTGAAGGGACAATCAAGGTATTTTCCGATTGCTCAAGGACAATCGAAACTTGCGCAGTCATGCCGATACGCAAAATACCTTGCGGGTTCTTCACATCAAATACAGCGTTGTAGTAAATGGCGTCGCTATCTGAAATGCTCAAATCGCTGTCATCGCCATCCATGATGGTTGGCCCCGGCTCAATGGCGCGCAATGTGCCTTTAAACTGCTGATTCGGTTTGCCTAAAATGGTGAACAGCGCCGTTTGGCCTGGGTGAACAAAAATCACATCGGCTTCCGAAATTTCGGCTTTCACCGTCATCGTATCTAACTTGGCTAACTCGATAATAGTTGGCGTGGTTTGATTGGCGTTTACGGTTTGTCCTTCTTCCACCGCGGTGTAAACCACCGTGCCATCCATCGGTGCGTTGATAGTGGTGTAACCGAGATCTAACTGCGCATTGTCGACGTTGATTTTGGCTTTCTCGATTTCGGCATCCAGTTGCGCTAACTCAGCTTTGTAGATGGCGAGCGTCGCTTCGGCATTCTCGTAATCAGCTCGTGAGCTCGCTTTCGCTGCCAACATGCCTTTTTGGCGCACGTATTCATAGTTTGCTTGTTTAATCTGCGCTTGCTTAGCCTGGTACTGAGCGTTGAAACTATTAAGAGACGCTTGGGCTTCTTTGAGGCTGTTTTGCTGAGTCAGGCTGTCAATCTGTGCAATCAAGTCCCCCTGTTTGATCTCATCCCCTAAGTTCACAGCGAGGCGTTGAATTTGCCCAGATACTTGCGCACCTACATTCACCAATTTGGACGCTTGCAACATGCCGTTGGCTAATACCGCCTTTTCGATATTGCCTTTGCGAACGACTTCTGTCGCGTAAGGAGAAATGGGTTCTGGACGTTGCAGATAATGATAACCACCAGCACCAATAGCGAGTAGGCCACACAAAACGAGCCATTTTTTATTGAGTTTCATAGCAGGAGTGAAGTAAATAATCGTTTTGATTTTATACTGCTATTTGTCTTAGCCGTACAGGGTACGAGACGTAAAGATAGGTAAATTAACGTCAAGATACTGAAGGAATAACTTCACTAACGTGAAAAATCCGAGATATTATAGTCACTTCAAAACTTTATCATTCAATAAATATAACAAAGATCATTTTTAATATAGAAATTCAAGTTATAAGTATTATAAACAAAACTTTTAAATACCAACAAACCAGTAAAATCCAAAATTATTCAACATTCCATCAATTTAAATTTCATTATGGCCATCTTTAATTATTGAATTTCAAGAGGAGTTAAGTGATAAGTTAAATAAAAAATACCCACATAACACAGGTAAGACCGAGAGGAGTGTGTCATGTGGGTTTAAACGATAGTTCTCTTGCTGATTCGAACTACCAACGTTGGGATGCAATGGAAATACAAATGACTCAGAGTTTCCATCACGGACACTTTATCGCTGGATTTGCCTCTGTTTGTTAGGGAACAGTCAGCACAATAAAAATAGAGAAGTAATACCGCAAAAATAAAAATAGAGGCTCTGAGTTTAATTTACACGTAAAATAATCACCACATTCACGACATGAACCATTAATAAATTCATCAATAAATATTTATTAAGTTAAATTTATTTATTGTCAACATACTGTTAGTTTTACTCCTAAATATACTGGTCAGATTTGTTTATTTTACTGCTTTTCGTTGCAATACAACCTCTAATTAATTCATGAGAAAAAACATGCAGCGACAATTCACTCTTTCACCGATTTATTTATTAATCGGTTTAGCCTCCTCGACGGCGTATGCCGGTGGTTTTCAAATTAACGAACATTCGGCGACGGGTCTTGGTCGTGCTTTTGCTGGTGATGCTGTTATTGGTGATAATGCGTCTGTAGTCAGCCGCAACGCCGCAGCGATGACGCTGTTTAAACAAAATGCCTTATCGTTCGGTGTCACTTACGTCAAACCTGACGTTACCGTTAAAAATGCGCAATATCATCGAGCTAACATTAATGCAGATGTCAATGTTGGTATGGGCGGCTTCCCTCCATCCCCTCAAGTTGACATTACCCCGTCCTTCTCTCAAACCGTGACCGACATTGATGACGTCGATGGCGTTGGTCAACCAGCCGTTGTACCCAATTTTTACTTTATTCACCCTATCAACGACGACTGGTATCTAGGCTTATCGGCATACTCCAACTTCGGAACCGACATGGAGTTTAAACCAAACTATGGCGCACCCGTTTTTGGCGGTGTCACCAGCGTAGCGAGTGTCAACCTTGGCGCAAGCTTGGCATACAAGGTGAACGATCGTTTTAGTATCGGTGGTGGTATTGATGTGATTTACGGCTCTGGTGAGCTGTACCGCGATATGGACGTGGGTGTTTGCGTTGGTGGGAACATACTTGGAAACGAACTAGAACAACGCTGTGGATCCGTAAAAGGCAACGCACTTGATGTGGAAGCTGGCGGCATTGGGCTTGGTGCGAATATTGGCATGATGTACGAGTTTAACGAACGTCATCGCTTAGGTTTAAGCTACAAGCACAGCCCCAACATAGATGCCAAGGGCGACATCCACTTTGCTGGCGAATCGTACGACTCACTTGCGATGCCGCTACCGGATATTGCGGAGTTTTCCGGTTATCACCGCGTCTTACCTAAATTTGCCCTGCACTATTCTGTGCAGTGGATTGGTTGGTCAGCATTTGACAGCTTGAAAGCTGATGATCAGTTGCTAAAAGATTTTCAGTGGCAAGACTCCGCGCACTACTCCATCGGTGCGACTTGGTACGCCAATGAACGTTGGACACTTCGCACGGGTTACATGTTCGACAAAACACCTGTCGATGAGCTGACTTCGCTTTCTATCCCAGATTCGAACCGTCACTGGTTATCTGCGGGTGCCTCTTACCAATGGTCATCAGATACCACGGTTGACATCGGCATGACGTACTTGATTGGTGAAGATGTCAACGTAGAAGAGTACGCGTATGAAGGTGTTCCTGCACCGATGGTGACGGGCGTGACCCATTCAAATGCGTTCCTAATTGGTGCCCAACTCAGCCACCGTTTCTAATTTGTCAGGCAGTGATCAAACCTCTAGGTCATTGCCTTGTAACAACGCTTATCGAAGCGACCGAACAGAGACATTATTATGAACAAAACACTACTTGCTTTTTCACTCTCACTTCTCACTCTAAGCGCGGCTCAGGCTTCGGAATGGGGCTATGGCAATGACAAACACGGGCCAGAGCACTGGGGAGAAATCGCCAAAGACTGCGCAACCACGAAAAACCAAAGCCCAATCAACATCGACAACCCAGCCGATGCAAAACTGGAAGCACTGAACCTTTCGTACACTGGTCAGGTCATTGGTTTAACCAACAATGGTCATACGCTGCAAGCGCAAGTGAACGGACGTAATAGCTTCACCATCGATGGCGAGACGTTCGAGCTGCAACAGTTCCATTTCCACACACCTTCAGAAAACCAAATCAAAGGCCGCCAATATCCACTTGAAGCGCACTTTGTACACGCCAACGCAAACGGCGAGTTGGCGGTAATTTCGGTGATGTTTGATGCTGGCGATCAAAACGCAGCGCTGTCTAAACTGATCAACGCAATCCCACAAGAGAATCAAACCACGTTCTTTAAAGATACGTTTGAGATTAACGACTTACTGCCAAAAACTGCAAACTACTATCGATTTAACGGCTCTTTAACCACACCACCATGTTCAGAAGGTGTGCGCTGGTTTGTGCTTAAAGACACTCAAACCTTATCCAAAGATCAAGCCGAGAAACTGATGGAAGTCATGGGACAAAACAATCGTCCGCTGCAACCGCTAAATGCGCGCGTTGTACTTTCTAACTAATCGCCACATCCGATAAGGGGCATCGTATTTGCCCCTTATTTTGATTCGCTCTAACCTCACTTCGTTACAGGAACCCCCAATGAAAACTCCATCTGTTCTGTCACTCTTACTCGCACTCGCCCCGACATTCGCCTTCTCTCATAACCTTTCTGTCGGTCAAACCACCCCATCCGTCAGCATTGATACCTATGGCGAAATGACGCTGCAAGGAGACGATGTGGCTTATCAACCTTGGGCAACTCAGCAGATGTTAGGCAAAGTCCGTGTGATACAAGCCATTGCAGGTCGTAGTAAAGCTAAAGAGATGAACGCGCCGCTGATGTCAGCAATCACTGCCGCTCACTTTCCTGAAGATCAGTATCAGACCACAACCGTGATCAACCAAGAAGACGCCATCTGGGGAACCGGTACATTTGTAAAATCGTCGGCAGAGGACAGCAAAAAGACATTCTCTTGGTCTTCCATGGTGTTAGACAAAAATGGCGTATTAGCAACAACTTGGGATCTGCAGCAAGAAAGTTCTGCGATTATCGTACAAAATAAACAAGGCGAAATTTTATTCGTGAAAGAAGGGGCTTTAACTCAAGACGAAATCACACACGTCATCGAACTGATTAAACAGAATATCTAAACCTAAGGTAAGGAAAAGCTATGAAACTGTTCAACACCATCGCACTCTGTCTTTTAGCGGCTGTAGCCTCTTTCCAATCGGTTGCAGGAGACAACGATTGGGACAAGATTGCAGATAAGACCGTCAGTTTTAAATCGGAAACCGACACAGTCAATCCACTGTCACCATTTGCTAACGCTCGTTTCAGCCACATAAAAATCAAATGTACACAAGGTACGGTCGATCTGAAAAGCGTTAAAGTAATCATGAAAGATGGTCAGGAAAAGACGTTCGACAGTTTAGGTGTTCTGACTAAAGGCATGTCATCAAGAAGCTTAAGCCTACCAACAAAAGATAACGCGAAGTTAGACAAAATCGAGTTGAACTATGAATCGGTTGGCAGCACTGCGCTGCAAGTCGCGGGGGTGACTAAAAAAGCGCAAGTGGAAATCTTAGGTAAGAAAATCGACGAGTAAGCGATGGCTCAACGAACTCACCCAAACTAAAAACAGCGGCACTAGGCCGCTGTTTTCATTAAAAATCGTCATGGATAACTAAATGAATTTCTTCAGCTTCGCCAAACCATAAGCGGCGATGGTGACACAATCTTTGATCGTGCCGTCGATCATCTTCTGTTCGAACTCCTCAACCGAAAAAGCGCGAGTGATCAAATCCTCTTCTTCACTGTCGAGTTGATTGCCCACGTCCGTTAAATCACTGGCGAAGTAGACGTGACATGTCTGATTCAAAAAGCCGTATGCGATAAACTGCGCGCCGACATACGCCATAGCGCTCGCCTGCATGCCCGTTTCTTCACGCAGCTCGCCTTTGGCAAGCTCAAGATGATCCGCATCTGGATTTGATTCCCACGCCCCTTGTGGGATCTCCCAACAACGTTGACCTACGGTGTAACGGTACTGCTGAACCAAGTGAATCATCCCGTTATCGATAGCCAGAATCGCAGCACAATCAGGTTTGTCGACCACACCATAGATGCCCTCTGCGCCGCTCGGACGTAAAATTTTGTCCTCACGCACCGTCATCCACTTATTCTGGTAAACGACTTTGCTGTCTAACTGTTTGATGTCTGACATGGTTATTCCTTGATTTTTCTGAGGGTTACAGCGGAATAATACCCGATTCGGTTACGCCACCAAAATGTTCTTTAGTTCACTCAAAGACTCAACGGTGTAATTTGGTGCGATACGCTCATCGACGCTTGCGCCTGTGGTATTTAACCAGCAAGTTTCAATACCAAAATTATTACCACCCAGAATATCGGAATGCAGGTTGTCACCCACCATCAGTACGCGCGTTTTGCATGGGTTGCCCATTTGCTGCATCGCGTATTCAAAAATACCTAAGTCCGGTTTTGCTACGCCCACTTGTTCAGAGATCACCACTTTATCGAAGTACTCAGTCATCCCTGTGCGCTCAAGGCGAATTGCTTGCAACTCTGTAAAACCGTTGGTGATGATGCCCATTTTAGCTTTGCCTTGCAGCGCTTCCATCAGCTCTTTTGCACCTGGCAACAAGCTGCAAATATCGGCCATTGCTTCTAAAAATGCGCTATTGAGATCTGCTGTTGTGGTATTCAGCTTCTCAGCCCACTCGGTAAAACGCTTATGTTTTAGCTCATCTGCCGTTACTTTGCCGTCTTGGTAATCCACCCAAAGCGGTTTGTTTACGGTTTGGTAATGAGCAAAATCTTGTTCAGTAAAATCTACGCCTTTGCGAGAAAACATAAGCTGCAAACCTTTGAAAGCATCAAAGTGGAATAAGGTTTCGTCAGCGTCAAACAGGATCCAATCGTACTTCATTTTCTTCTTCCCAAAATCAAGGTCGTAATACTGGTGCATAGTCTAGATTGTTTTCTTCTTGAAGATAATCTCTATAATTGGAAATTAATTGTATCCTTGTGCTCAACAATAAATGCTTCACGATAATAGGAGATTGATGTGAACGCGATTGCCTCCCTGCCCGTTTTTGTTGCTGTTGTCGAATGCGGCAGCTTTTCCCTTGCGGCCAAACAGCTGAATCTGACGAAATCGGCGATCAGCAAACGCATCAACCAACTAGAAGACGATTTGGGCATTCGTCTCCTTAACCGAACCACGCGTAAGCTGAGCCTGACCGAAGCGGGAGAACGCTATTTTGAGTACGCTTCTCAAGCGCTCAATCTGGCCCAGCAAGGCGTGGACGCGGTATCAGAACTGCAAGGCTCTCCACAAGGTCGGCTCAAAATTACCGTGCCGATGTCTTTCGGTGTACTGCATATCGCGCCTTTGATCAGCGAGTTTCTCGCTCGTTACCCGAAAATTGAAGTGGATTTAAACCTCGAAGACAAAATGGTCGATTTGGTTAAAGACGGTTTTGATTTGGGGATCCGTATTGGTGAACTCACCTCTTCCAATCTAATCGCAAAACGTCTCGCCCCTTGTAAAAGTGTGCTTTGTGCCTCGCCAGATTACTTAGCGGAGTTTGGAACACCACAAAAACCAAGTGATTTAGTCAGTCACAACTGCCTGCGCTACTCCTATTTCCGTGGCGGCGTCGAATGGATGTTCATCAACAACGGCAGCGAATACAAGGTACTTCCAAAAGGAAACTTTATCGTCAATAACAGCGAAGCCATTCGCCAGTTGCTGTTAAGAGGTTCGGGCATTGCGCAACTGCCAACATTTATTGCAGGGAGAGACTTTGCTGCAGGAAATCTAAAACCGGTGATGGAAGAGTATTCTCTACCAGAACACGCCATTTATGCGGTTTTTCCTGAGCGCAAGCACATGCCGTTGAAAGTAAGAGCCTTTATCGATTTTATCAGCGAAAAACTCGGCACAGATTTACCTTACTGGGATCGTTACAACAGCCCAGAAAAATAACCATATTGATGATAAGTGAGTGAGATTTCACTACTGACATGTTCTGACATTCCATCCGCGTAACCTTATTTGGAACTCAACAGGCAATCCGCCAAAACCAATAAGGAATCACAATATGGAAACCGTTATCGAAACTGTGCAATTTCGTCTAACCGCAGGCACAACAGAGCAAGACGTGATCGCTGCTGCCAAACAGTCACAAACGTTTGTGAAGAATCTGCCGGGCTTTTTGTATCGCTCACTCAGTCACGAAGCGACGGACGATGTGTGGACAGACATCATTTACTGGCGTTCCATGGACGATGCAAAACAGGCAGGAAAACAGATTAAGCAAGCCGTTGAATTTCAGCCTCTGTTATCAATGATTGACTGCGAAAGCTTCGAGCTTAAACATCACAACTTAAAAATGTGCAGTGAGCTAGAGAAGTAATCAGCCACACTACCACTAACAACCAGTAGGTCTAGATAAGGAACATCATGAGCAAATCAGAACGACTGTTTGAGCTACTGACGCTTCTGCGCGCAAAGCGTTACGCCGTGACAGCGAAAGAACTCGCAGAAAGAATGGAAGTTAGCGAACGTACGATTTATCGCGATATTCAGTCGTTGCTTAGTTCTGGTGTTCCTATTCAAGGTGAAGCAGGTGTCGGCTACCTGTTGCAAGCTGGCTCTCATCTGCCGCCTTTGATGTTCTCAGAAAAAGAGATGATGGCGCTTGAACTGGGTATACGGATGGTTCGAGCCTGGTCGGATGCCGAACTTGCCGAAGCGTCTCACTCTGCGTCCACCAAAATACTTTCGGTATTGCCCGATAAGCTCAAACAACAAGTGGAAGATTGTCCGCTGATTGTGCCCGATTATCACACCCAATCCGAGACTGCCAAACGAGGGCAGCTTCTGCGCCACGCGATTGATCATCAGTTTAAGGTCAGTTTGGATTACCAAGATGAAAGCGGACAGGTGACCGAGAGAAAAATCCAACCGTTAGGCCAGTTCTTTTGGGGCAAAGTCTGGACGCTGGTCGCCTGGTGCGAATTGCGCGATGACTACCGCCAGTTCCGCCTCGACCGTATCCAAGCACTGCGTATGCACGATGAAGAGTTTCAGAGTGCGGAAACCAAATCTCTCAAACATTATATTGCGCAGTATGAATCGAAAGATTGAGTGCCCTTCATCCTTCCATCACAAGGATTCCAAATTGCTCTGCTCAATACGCGATATTTGGAAAGGCACATTTGGTTAAACTAATGTTTCATTTTTAACAGATGCGCAACCAACCTAAGATCGTTAACTTAAGTAGCACGTCAACCACACCGGAGCGTGAAGCTATGAAAGTACTGATTCAATACACCCAAGCAGGGAAATATCGAGATCAAGCGTGGGAGTCTTTAACTCTTCGATCTAAAGGTGATATGCAGGCCGTTACCCCTTCTTATGCTGCCCAACTTATCGAACAAAGCAAAGCGACACTTGTGATGACAGAAGACGGACAGATCATCTTTCACTCCTAAATTCCATCAGTCCTATGACGAAAAAGGCCTGCATTGCTGCAGGCCTTTGTATGAGTGAATTAAGAGTTATTTACTGGAAACTCACTGCCGTTGGTAGGCGATCAAGCATCTTGTAGTAATCACCAGCCACAGCGCCGATATCACCACGCAAATACGCTTGGATCATATTGAGATCTTTCAGCCAAAGTTCTTTGTCAGCATCTGAAGACGCCATGTACCCTGCGTACACATTGTCGACCGCGAACATCATGTCTTCGGCGTGATCGTTGTAAATCAAAAGCATCGCATCTGTGTAAGCTTCGAACGCTTTCAGCTCATCGTGCGCTTTACCACCTTTATAGCTCAATGTGCCCGAAGTTGCATCGATGACCAAATCACCCGAAGTCACATTCGCTGTCGTAAAGTTGATGAAAGACTGGCTAAACGACAGCACACCTGCCGCAATATCCGCGTCAATGGTTCGCTTCATTGCGTTGACCATTGGCGCATCCAGCAGCAATACAGGATCGTGGAACGCTGGGACAATCGCTGTTCGGAATGGCCCCCAAGCGCTATCGATGCTCTCTGCAACCTTGTTTAGTGTTGCAGGCTCATAGCTATCTAGGTACGTTTTTAGATCGTAACCTTTGGACGTCACCAGTTGGTTTGCGTAGTCGTAAGCCAGCTTGTTTGCTTTTGTTGCCACAAACTTCTCGCCGTCGATAACAAACTCAACTTTGTCACCCGCGATGATACCGTACCGGTCTTGCTGCTTCGTAAACGTATCAAACTGAGATTGACCACGAGTCTTCACTGTGTAGTCGTAAGACTTCATTTGGCGCACACCCATTCTCAAGATGACATCGCCAACACGTCCGCGGCCTTCTGCACCAATATCAAGGAATCTTGCAATACCACGAGGCATTGGTGGTAGGGACTCCATTTGCTCAGTGATGTGTAGGTTCACGGTAACACCTTTTAGATTGGTGTATTCCTTACCGTCTTTACCCACCAATTTAACTGGCGTATTTAACGCATCATTTGCCACGATGTTGCCCATGATGTCTTCGTATTCAGCTTGCACCCCAGGGATATCAAGCAGCGATGCAAAGCTCACCTCATCGGTAAAACGGTTCGAGAATCGACGTGCTAAGAAGTGGCTCGCAAGCGCTTTGTCTGGCCAGTTACCCAACACAGACACCGCATTTGACCAAGGGTAATCCGGGTCAAAGCTACCAATTGAGTTTAGGAAGCGTCCATTCGCAGTTTCCGCAACAACTATATAGCCCTCATCTGAATCTTCGATAAAGCGTGCTGCCAAATCATCAAAACAGCTGGCTGTTGAAAGATCGTAATCAGCCGGAATTTGGTGTGAGTTGTTGTCTAACAGTTGACCAAAAGAAATCACTTTTTGGTTGCCTGCCGCATTTTCTATCACACATTGATGCTCTGGTGTGCGCAAGATATCAAGGAAGAACGCCGCGGATTTTTTCGCCCCATTCGCGTAATCACAGAACCATGAGTTATCGGCTTTGCCTTCGCTACAGTATTGAGGGTTTGAAGCAATGCGCAATAAGAAATCACCCGGCTTATCCGTTGACGAAGTGTAACCAAGATTGGTGTACAGGTTATCGATGCGCTCAAGATCTTCCATCTTGTCACGGATAGCGCTCATTTCCATGTAACGGCGCACTAAGTAACCAGGATAATCGGACGAGAATAATCCCGTCGTCCCATATAGCTCCAAGTTGCGTCGATCATAGCTATCGAGATAGTTCTGCCACTCGTAAGAAACAATTTCTTCTAGGTTTGTACCTTCGTCAAAACGGTTACAGTCGCTGTTTAGAGAAACGTTCCCATCGGTACAGAAATCGTAAGACTTACGCTCAATTTCATTCACTTTATCTAGGTAGTAAAGTGCGCCATAACGAGTTTTCGCATTCAGTTCTGGATCATCAGACAACGCGGCGGTATCGAATCGGCTGAAGTCACAGTTGTAGAGTGATTTGCCTTTCTCGTTCCCCGTTAGTGCCTTCACTTCAGAACACACCATCAGCGATGTGTTGTCTGGATTGTTGCCAAACTTGTATGCAAAGCTTTGTTGGTAGGCTTGCTGATCAGCGAGGTAACGAGCGTATGCCGCTTTGTCTTCATCGCTCGCACTGTCTGCCGGTTTCGCAACAGGCGCAGGAGCTGAACCTGAAGAATCTTGAATAGTCTCGACTTTACGACCGTAACCAAACTTAAACGCCGCAATATCGTACAGACCCCAAGTTGGCGTTTCATCCAACATGCTTGGTGCGTAGTCCATTGTCGAACTGTAAGCAGGAATGTTGTTCAAACCAAGTTGATGCGCTTGCTCGAGCGTGTAGTAGTTCGCTTTGTCATTTGAGCCTTTAAAGTTATGGCGCAGACCCATGTTATGACCAAGCTCGTGAACAAGCGTATTGCTGTAAGTCGCAACCGTAATCGCATCTGCTGCTTTCACTTGCAACTCTTTTGGTAGGTATTTCCAACGCTTAAGCTGACGCGATACTTCGTTACCTGCGTCATCGAGTTTGATCTCAAAGTAACGCTCGTCATCCAACTTCAAGTTGTCCAACATGGCCTTATTGGTTGAAGAAACCCACGACGCTTCGATTGGATAGACGTTGTTCTCTGCCCAGAAAGACAAACGGTTCTCTTCAGCTTCAACCACCTTTTCAAACTCCATGTCATCATTGAAGTTTTTCATTAGCTGAGTTGGGCTCTTCGTCGCTGCTTTTCCAGAAACGATGTCTTCTTTTGAAACGAGCGGCGCATGAATGTTTTCATCCGATTTCAGGCTCGCCATCGCCGCCATTGTAGAAAGCGCTTCAATTCTATCCGCGACTTCTGTTTTCACAGATTCGCTGCTGGTTGGCAATGGATCTAAGCCATCTAAGTCCAGTTGATTACGATTATAGAAACGCGCCAAGTTATCCCAATAGAAAGGTACACCCGTTCTTGCAACGCCTGCGTATTGGTTCACGTGGCCTTTGATGATTTCCCCCGTCATCGGGTTAGAAACCGACGGGCCGTAGCCAAGCAGACCGTTCGCTAGAGGCTCGTCAATCAGGTTAATCACGTTGTAACGCAGATCACCTGGGTGAATACCAGCCGCTTTGGTTTTGTTCACAATCTCGATTTCAGGCTTGCCTGCATCCGCCCCAAATACATTCAGCGCTTGGTTCATCTTGTCGATCGATTGCAGCGTTGCATCCAAGAACAACTTGTTCTTCTCTTCAAAGAAATTGTCGCTCAAGTAATATTTGATAGAGCCTTGATCTGGGTTGAAACGATTGAGGTAAACCACATCACGGTCGTATTTATTCGTGACTGGGTTAAGCTTTTTCGTCGACGTGGTGAAGAAACCAATGTCGTTCTCATCACCCACTGGGTACAAGATCGGTTGGTAACCTTCGGTTGCCACTTCACTTTCGTGCACTAACGAGTAGTAGAACCGAGATTTAAACGCGCCATCTACAAGCGCTTCATCCAAACTCGCTTTCGTTGCAAAGTTGATGTAGTCGGAAATATTATCTAAATCGATACGGAACGTGCGCTCTAGTTCGAAATTGAGAAGACCGTTTTTAGGGTCAAAGTCCCACGAGATCAATCGTGGTGCGCCAATTTCATCAATGCCCTCGGTAATGCCATACAGATCTTCCATATTGAATTCTGCAATTTCGAGATCTTCAGGGCGAGGAGTGAAGTGGGTTTTCTTCTTGTAGTTTAGGCTTGCGTCTTCATTGGTTTCTTCTTTGTTGGTGCAATCACCATGCACGTCTTCTTGACAGCGATACGCCGCAAAGTCACCCGGAATCGTCAGCACTTGCGCGAAGTTAACGCCGTCGTCGTCTGCGACAAATTTCTCTTCACCGCAGTAGTTATTAGCATCTTTGCTTAGATGCGCGTCTGGGTAGTTTTTATCGTAACTGCGAACTTCCAGACCTTCTTTGGTAAAACAAAGCTCAACGTAACGAGGTGAACCTTGCAAGAATGGGAATTGGTTCAGAGCAAAGCGTGGCGCGGCACCAGTCGTCGGAACGTAAAACCAACGACCGTCTTTAAGATCTTTTACTGCGACTTCTTTTGCATCTCTTTCGACATAGTCATACGCCTGATCATCTGCGCCACAGCCTGCAAGTGCGGCCGTTATTGCTGACACCAGAGTCAATTTTTTAAACATTATTTGGATATCCTTAATTGTTGTTATTTTCCTAGAAGGAGTAAGTCACTGTCGCGATGTAAGACGCTTTCTCTTGGTCCAACAAATCGATGTTGCCCAAGGTGCCTCGCTCTGCATCTTGATAGAAACCCGTTGATGACGCCGCGAGTAGCAATGACCAGCTTTCATCAAACTCGTATGTGCCGTACAACGCCCCTTCATACTGCCAACTGCTTCTGCGCGTACCTTGATAACTGATGCTGTTACCACCTAACGCCGTGATCCCCACTGCGAACGATTCCCACGACTTTTCTGCAACAGCAAACAATGAGTAAGTCCACTCAGTCAGCGAGCGTCCACCCATGGTTTTGTATTCGTGGAAATTTTTTCTCAGTCTCGGCGAAACCGAAAAATCGACGCTCCAAGCTGAAAAAGAGATCGGCACATCTAAACGAACCGCGGTGTGCAGTTCATCTTTACGAGATGTTTCTGAAGTTGGAATGGTGAGCTGACCCGCAACGCCGATTTTCCCTGTATCTCCAAAGCGATATAGGTTCGTGTATTGCAAGCCCAACACCGAATCTGTCGCGTAGGTGCCGACTTCATCTTCTAGGGCACGATAGCCCCCCGTAGAAAAATAGGCTTTTGTGTCGCTCGAAAAGGAATAAACGAGATCGCCTCCCCACGAGAAATTGCGGACAGAACGGTAGTCGTCTTTATCGTAAATGTTTGTATCGTAAGATAGGTAAACGGCCCCACTAAACTTACAAACAATACAGGACGTATCTCCTTCATTTTGTGTAGATTCAGGCGTGCTAGTGCTATCAATTACACTCGTTTCCACCGCGAATGATGGCGCTGAAAACAGCGTACCCAACAACATTGCAAGCGGCGTCATCATCCACTTTGTTGTGTGCTGCATGTTTTGAAACTTCCATGAGAATTAAGTTCATTAGAATAAACTTAAAGACAAACAGATTATTGGGATGAAATTCCATAAAAATTCAGATAATCAACCCCAATAAACCTATCAACCATAAAATTACTCTTATGGTTAAATCCTTATTTAATTTTTTAATACTATTTATCTTAGTATTGTCACGTTCTACTTTGCTTAAAAACGTACTTTAAAATGACTTTTTATAAATAAAGCCACACACCACAACATTAAAGAAGCAGCAAAGCAACGCCATTAAAACAAAAGTTAAAAGACAATTATTATCAACAACTTAAAATCAACAAAAACAGTTAAAATGAATGAGTAAAAATGTATAAGTTAAAATACAATAAAAATATAAGAACATCATTCCGTTTAATTTTATTCGTTATTGTATTGAGAAAGTTTAATTTTCAATTTCTAAAATTGGTGGGATACACATAAG
>NZ_MQVK01000025.1:0-93894 GCF_002002385.1 Vibrio sp. SALL6 | reverse complement strand
TCAGCAGTTTGTGCAATAGAGATACCGTCGTTCGCGTTGCGAACAGCCACATCCAGGCCACGGCTTTGTACGTTCAAACGGTTCGAGATTTGTAGACCCGCAGCGTCATCTTTTGCGCTGTTGATTTTGAAACCTGAAGACAAACGCTCCATTGAGGTTTGTTGTGCTGAGTTTGCGTTGTTTAGGTAACGCTGCGCGGTCATCGCTGATACGTTAGTGTTTACATTCACTGCCATGGTGATTTCTCCAATTGATTTTCCGATGTAGCGGTTTCCGACGTCTCGGAAAACCAAGTAGTTCTCTCAAAGTTACTTTTATTAACGGCGCTCAACCTGATTTCTTTAGGGAATTTTTTGGATTTTTTTGAAAAAAGTTCGTTTGGAAAGGGAATCGTGATGAAGAAGATAAAAAAGCAAAAAAACTTCAATTTTTCGCTAAAGCTTCTTTTCGAGCTGTCGATACAACCTGATTTTGCGTTGAAATTAAGAATCCAAATCACCTAACCAAGCAAGGTAAGAGCGAGGTTTGGCGCCTGTTTAGCTTGGGCTAAAATAGTGGTACTGACTTGTTGCAAGATCTGCTGCTTCACCATTTGCGTGGTTTCTTTGGCGTAATCAGTATCTTGAATACGACTGTTCGATGCCGCTAAATTTTCGTGGATGTTATCTAGATTATTGATCGCATGATTGAAGCGATTTTGATATGCACCTAACTCGGCACGTTGGCTATCGACAAATTTCATCGCCGTGTCTAGTACAGCGACAGCTTGCTGCGCCCCACCAACGGTTGTGATGTTCAGGTTATTGACCGCATCATAACCTTTCAACGACATCCCAAGCTCACTCGCAAGATCTCCTGAGAATGAAATCGTTCCGGCGGTTTCTTCTCCTGCCATAAAGATCTGTAACTGGCCTTTTTCATTAACAGAAGCCGTCACTTTGTCGGTTTGACCATTAATGTAAGTCGCGAGTTCTTCAATATCATCACCGGCTTTGGCATTGATTTGGATTTTTTCCGTCTCGCCAGAACGGTTGGTGAAAGACATCGTCAGATCATTGGCGTTCTCTTTTACCTGCCAATCAGAATCAGCACGCCCTTGAGCAACATAACTAAAGCCCCCCATGTCCAACCCGTCAGTACGCATCGATTTCAACTCAATCTGTACGGCTTCACCAGAAGCAGCACCGATTTGAAAAGACGATTTGCCGAATGTGCCATTCAACAGTTTGCGTCCACCAAAAGATGTGGTTTCCGCAATGCGGTTCAACTCATCGTTTAACGCAGTGACTTCTTCTTGCAACGCGGTACGCTCGGCTTGGCTGTTTGAGCCATTAGCCGACTGAAGCGACAAATCACGCATACGTTGCATGATGTTCGTCACCTCATTCATCGCGCCTTCTGCGGTTTGCATGATGGAGATGCCATCATTAGCGTTACGAACCGCCACATCCAAACCACGCATTTGTGATTGCAGACGATTGGAGATTTGCAGGCCTGCCGCGTCATCTTTTGCGCTGTTAATACGCTTCCCTGAAGACAAACGCTCCATGGATTGATTCAGCATATCCGTTGCACTGGTCAAATGACGTTGTGCGACAAGTGCTGCAACATTGGTATTAACGGTGATAGCCAAGAGACACAGACTCCAAATAAATTAAGGCTTTGGATACTTATCGACCAAGCAACAGAAAGATTTAGCGTTTTTTGAAAAGAGATTGGAATGAGAGAATAGAAAACAAAAAACCCTCCGAATGGAGGGCTTTGGAAGCTTTTAACTATTAATTACTTAATGGCCAGTTCTGCTAGCATTTCTTGTGAAGGAGAGAAGAAGTAAGCACCTGTTACTGCTTTAGTGAAGCGAAGCAGTTGGTCTGTTTTACCGTCGGTTACACCGTACATGCTCTCTAGCATCACTTTGATATTGTGAAGTGTATTGCAGTAAGAGATGAACAACAGACCGTGCGCACCAGTCACAGTGCCGTATGGCAAGCTATGACGAACAATCTTCAAACCTTTGCCTTCTTCTTTAATATCAACTCGACCAACGTGAGATGCTGCCGGTACGTCTTCTAGCTCGACTGAATCGGGTTTGGTGCGACCAATAACTTTCTCTTGAGCTTTGATATTTAGGCGATTCCAAGCTGGCAAGTTATGCTCAAAACGTTGAACCATAACATAGCTGCCACCAGCATATGGGCCATCTTTTACCAATGCTACGTCAGCGCGAGCGTCCCCTTTCGGGTTTTCTGTGCCGTCGATAAAGTCCGTCATGTCACGTGCATCTAGGTAGCGGTAGCCGTACGTTTCATCCACGACCGTCACATCTTCTGCAATATCGGTTAGGAATTTGCGCAATACGTAAAAGTGCAAATCGTGGCGAGTAGAATGGCAGTGAATAAGCACATCAACATCTGTTGTTGGCGCAATAATGTCGCCTTCACCAAGTTGTGGAAAATCAATCAGCTCTTCTGGTGCGTCAATATTTAGGTGCTGCCAGAATGATTTGGTGAATGCGATGGAAATCGTCAGATTAGCGCCCGGTTGACTGTTGTTTAAGTCTTTAACCAGCTCAGGAAGCGCTTTCAGTTTCGCCAATACGTTTTCACGGTTTTGGTTCACTTTTAGTTGAGTGTACAGTGCAAATGGCCCTGCTTCTGGCACGATCGCCGTTTGAGCTTGTGACATTGAGGTATCCTCTATACTTTGCCCCATTGCGGGAAATTATTGTTTTTAATTTTTTGAAGGCTGTTTCACATCGTGCTCAAGCTGTGGCACGTTAAAACAGTCTTTTACCCATCTTCCGTTGAGAAGATAGATCATAAACCAAGTTAATAAGGTGATGGTTAGAGCATTTGCCCAATTGAATACACCATGTTCTAGGTACACATGATACATGGTCTGAGCGAGTTGAATACCGCACAAGATCAAAGTCATCTCACGGCCATATCGCGTTATTTGATTTACCCAACCACGATCTGGGTGACGCAATCCCATCAGCCACATCAATAACAGGCTTGGAATACCAATCGACAAACCTAAATACAACGTACTGGAATCAGGATAGACAATGGACAAAAGCTTGCTGCCGCTTTCTCGGCTGACACCCGCCATTGCAAAAACCACCCAAGAGCGAGCCAGAAACATCCATCCTAGCCAAACAAGAATAGGCGCTTTCAAAAATCCATGAGCGTCATATTGGTCAAATGAGTAGCGCACAATATCGTCTTCTTAGTTTCATAAAAACGCCACTTTAACCGATCGATTCAGAGTTGCAAGCAAGCAAAGATGAGAACTAAAGTTCATTTCATCATCTTACGCAGGTAAACTAAACGCAGATTTACAGTGACGTCGATGAGAAACATGAAAAAAAGAACCCCTGCAACCCCAGTTCCTTCTCTAGAAACTCAAACCGAGGCCATGAAGCTCGCAAAAGCGACACAGAAACCGGGTCAAACGAAAGAGCAAACCAAACTGATTGCTCAAGGTATCGAAAAAGGCATCGCTCAATACAAAAAACAGCAAAAAGAGCGAAATCGTCAAGCAGATAAAGCAAAGAAAAAACAACAGCGTGAAAAACTGCGCCAGCATGAAGAAGATGCTATCGAGTCAGATAACATCACGAATAATACGCCAACCCACACCCCAAGTAAGCTGCCTTGGGCGCTACTTGCGTTAAGTTGGATTGGCTTTGCGGCTTACATTATGTTGAGTAAATAACGGATGAAACAGGTATTACTTGGATTTTTTGTCGTACTTCTCTCTGGTTGTACGATGCCTTCTCATGTGACTCATGCTCAAAGCCAAGATGTTCATATTCGCATTGACGGTCAGTTCAACCCTGAGCGATGCGAATACAAAGGTGAAGTCACTGGAAGCGAGGGACATTGGTATAACTACATTTTCATGACCAATGACGCGATGATGCAAGGGGCGATGAATGATTTAAAAAACAATGCTGCGGCCATTGGCGCGGACACTGTGTTCATGGTTTCTCCGCAAGATTTCATCACCTCATTTAGCGTGCTGGGTTCTGCTTACCTCTGCAATGAGTGACGCCTAGATATGAAAAAAGCCAGCGATTGCTGGCTTATGCACGAAATCCAAGACTGCTAGCGATATCTCTCTCCCGATCTAAAACCCATTGGCTATCAAAAGGTCCCCAATCCGAAAGTTGGTAATAGCCGTCATTATGACGTCGGCCATCTTGAACGAATATGAGTTCAATGCCGATCCCCGGTAATGCCTTTAGTACATCTTGAATTGTACGACGAGGCCACCCCGTTTTTTCGATCAACTTTGGCACATTCGGCCTTTCTAGGTTTTCCACCAACAAGGCCAAATATAGCCGCCTTGCAAAAACAGGACTCAATTCCATTGACACCTCCTAAAATTGTGCTGAATCATTATTTCGTTTTTGCCAAGTAAGATGTTGCGTTTGATCAATAACTCGACTTTTCCACTTGATTTAGGCGTTTTTTTATCCGCTTTATGCCAAATTAAGTTCTGTTTTGGCATGTGAGACCAGTTATCCACTTCTATATGAAAATTATTCTCCACAGCGTTTTGTCAGTTTGATTGCTTCTTGATAGGATGCTGAATCAGCCAAGAAATACCTCCCCAAAGCGCGTTGCGCTCTAGAGAGTAAAAACAGAATAAAAAAGGGAAACATTATGACAATTACCATGTTCGGCATTCCAAACTGCGACACCATCAAAAAAGCAAAGAAATGGTTGGAAGCTGAAAACATTGCGTTTGATTTTCACGACTACCGCAAACAAGGTATTGATGCTCAAATGGTGACTGAATTTTGTCAGGCGCTAGGCTGGGAACAAGTTCTCAACAAACGTGGCACCACGTTCCGCCAACTGACTCAAGAACAAAAAGACACGCTTAACGAAGAAAATGCTATTGCGCTGTTGGTTGACAACCCAGCGATGATTAAGCGCCCAATTCTGAACGTAGACGGCCAACTCCATATCGGTTTCAAAGCAGACCAATACGCTACGATTTTTAATTCATAAATGTAAGGAAGACTCAAGGATGACAGACAGTCCAGTACTGGCACTTGCAAAAGACCTGATCAGCCGCCAGTCCGTAACACCTGAAGATGCAGGTTGTCAGGACCTAATGATCGAGCGTTTAAAAGCGCTCGGTTTTGAAATTGAAGTTATGGTGTTTGAAGACACCACCAACTTTTGGGCGCGTCGCGGTAACGAAGCGCCATTGTTTGCTTTCGCAGGTCACACAGATGTCGTACCCGCAGGCAAGCTAGAACAATGGGATACACCACCGTTTGAGCCAACCATCATTGATGGTTACCTTCATGGTCGCGGTGCGGCCGATATGAAAGGCTCTTTGGCGGCGATGGTAGTGGCCGTTGAACGCTTCATTGCCGAGCACCCAGATCACAAAGGCTCTATTGGCTTTTTGATCACTTCTGATGAGGAAGGTCCTTTCATTAACGGTACCGTTCGCGTCGTAGAAGCGCTGATGGAACGTGGTGAGAACATCGACATGTGCATCGTTGGCGAGCCTTCTAGTACAGAAATTGTGGGTGATGTTGTAAAAAATGGCCGCCGAGGTTCGATTACCGGTGACCTAACCGTAAAAGGCACACAAGGCCATGTTGCCTACCCTCACCTCGCTAATAACCCTGTTCACGCATCGCTACTTGCCATCCACGAACTGGCAACAACAGAGTGGGATAAAGGCAATGATTACTTCCCGCCAACAAGCTTCCAAATTCCCAATGTATCTGCGGGCACAGGGGCATCTAACGTGATTCCTGGCGAGTTCAACGTTCAATTCAACCTACGTTTTAGCACCGAACTGAACAATGACACTATCGTCCAGCGCGTAACAGAAACACTGGATAAGCATGATCTCAACTACGATCTACATTGGACATTCAACGGCGACCCGTTCTTAACAGACACGGGTGCCCTACTTGATGCCGTGGTCGCTGCCGTAGCGGAAGTGAACAACACCAAACCTGCGCTGCTCACAACGGGTGGTACGTCAGACGGACGTTTCATTGCTCGCATGGGTGGTCAAGTCGTTGAGCTTGGGCCTGTCAATGCCACGATTCACAAAGTGAACGAGTGCGTAAAAGTGGACGATCTTGAGAAGTTGACTGACATGTACGAAAACACCTTAAAACACCTACTCGCGAAGTAATCGCACGTAGTTAACCCATTGATGAGCATACCATGACTCCTGCGCAACTCACCGGAACAACCGATTCTCACCTTCAATCAACCATGGTTGGTCAGAAGGCTTTTTTAATGCATCCCGATGTCGCGAACGATCTGCTCAATATGATCGAAGCAGCGAAAAAAGCGGGATTTAAAATGGAAATTGCCAGTGGCTTTCGAGACTTTTCTCGCCAGCGAGCAATTTGGAATGGGAAGTTCGAAGGTGAGTTGCCGATTTTAGATTCTAACTCGCAGCCTTTAAATAAGGCTGCGTTAAGTGACGAAGAAAAACTAAAGGCCATTCTTCGCTGGTCGGCATTGCCAGGAGGAAGTCGCCATCATTGGGGGTGTGATTTCGATGTGTATGCTCGCAATTTACTTCCACCAGACACCAAGTTGCAATTGGAACCTTGGGAATATCTAGAAGGTCATCAGCTGGCGTTTTATTGTTGGCTAAAAGATCACATTGATGAGTTCGGCTTTTTCTTCCCTTATCTGCAAGATTTAGGTGGCGTCGCCATTGAACCTTGGCACATTAGCCACAAAGCCATCGGTCAACAATGTGCTGCTCAACTGAACGCCGAAATGCTAAAAGATGAGCTGGTTCGACAAAATCAACAGCACAACATTGCAGGGTTAGAATCGATACTGAATAATTTAGATAGCATCTTATCTACCTATATTCGCAATATCACCCCACCGCCGGAGGCGTTATGATCGAATTTCTTACCAACCCTTGGGTGATCATCATTGTGGTCTTGAGTGTGATCATCGGGAACATTGCCGCTCTGAAGTACACCGCCAAAATGAAGTTCAACCAGATGGATAAAGGTCGCAAGAACGATTTGGATCGTTTAAATGAGCTAGATAAAGAACGCTACGGCGACGATGAAAGTAACAAACACGAACAAAAATAAGCAGCTTTTTAGTCGCTCTTACTAATTTAGTTAAGCATCTGAATGCTGTAATTTCAACTGTGCTCCGAGCAACGAAAAACGATCAAAAAAGGGACCGAATGGTCCCTTTTTACTTCAACTATCTAACTTACTCTTTCACCACCGCACCAAGAACTGGCACCAACGATTTCAAGAACTCTTCTTCAACAGGTTTGCCTGATGAATCGGTAATGTTGATAGAAGTGCGGTTGCCCAAGTCCCCTAGCAAGAAGGTGTATTTACCTGCTTTTAGGTCGACTGGTTTCACGCCAATTTCATTCCAGAATTCATCATCTGGAGATGCATACTTCGCTGTTACCGTACCTTGGGACTGGCTGCGCTCTTCAATCGTGAAGCCCATCTTAGGTAAAATGTTCGGTAAACGCTGCCACAATACATTGTATTGCGCACGAGCGATGATAACAGGCAGACCACTGCGGTCTTTGCCCATCGTGACAGGAATCTGTTTCACCAACTCTTGAGCTTTACGCTGCGCTTCTTCACGAACTTCTTGATCGTAACGAGCCGTTACTAAGTTAGTCATGAACACGTTGTAACGCTCGCGGTTAGTCGCAGTCACTTCCTTAACTTGATCGCCTTCACGCCAGTCAATTAAGCTCACTTTGAAACCGTGTCGGCCATTTGCTTCTGCACGAGAGATCTCGTATCGGCTACCAATTTCTAGCTCTTCGTCAGGAGAGTTCCACGTTACCCAACCTGTCTCGATTCGAGAATCGGTTTGACTTTCCACTGGAATTTTTCTTGCTTCAACCATGCCTTGCACAGTTTGCCAAACTTTATCTAGCTCATCTTTGCGCAATAGCCAAAGTGTCACTTCACCGTTACTACTGCGATCTAGGCGCGCACCAGGAATCAACTCAAGTACTTGCTGAGGTGGACGGATATCAACCGACTTCCCTAAGCCACCCGCATAATTGCCCTGAGGGATGTCATAGTTTGGGTAGAACTGAGGTTGAGCTCCTTGCGGAACGTTCCATGCTTCTAGAGCTGGTGTGTTCAAATACTCGAAATCGTCTTTTGCTTGACGACGTTGGTTGGCACCACCTGAACAGGCAGTCAATACGAATACAGCTAATGAACTTAACACTAACTGGCTTGAAAGCTTCATCTATACTCCTAAAACACTGAGGGCTTAATCGCCCCCAGTATGAACTTCAATCCTAGTAAATACCTGCGTCTGTCAACGCCTGTTCCACGATCGGCTGCGATTTTTCAGAAAGTGCGGTTAAAGGAAGACGCAAGCCACCTTCTTCAATCAAACCCAGCTTATGCGCTGCCCATTTTACTGGGATCGGGCTTGATTCAACGAATAGGTTTTTATGCAGAGTCATCAAACGTTGGTTAATGATTTCTGCCTCTTCGAATTTACCTTCACTTGCCAAATGGAACATGTCTGCCATGTCTTTCGCTGCAATATTGTTCGTTACCGAGATAACACCATTGCCGCCCAGTTTCACGAATTCCAAGCCCGTCGCATCATCACCACTTAGTAAGATAAAATCTTCGCCACAAAGTTCACGGTGAAGTGCAATTCGGCTCAAATCGCCCGTCGCATCTTTTAGAGCAACGATATTATCAAGCTTTGACAAGCGTGCCACTGTCTCAGGTTGCAGATCTACGGCAGTACGACCCGGTACATTGTACAAAATTAGAGGTACGTCACTCGCTTCTGCGATCGCTTTGTAATGCTGGAACAAACCTTCTTGTGTTGGTTTGTTGTAATAAGGCGTCACACTCAAGAAACCTGCGATACCAGAATCCGCGAGTAATTTGCTAAATGTCACGGCTTCGTGGGTTGCATTTGCACCCGTGCCGGCAATCACGGGGATGCGACCGTTGGCAAACTCAACAGTTTTATTAACGACCTTTACATGCTCTTCAATGGTCAGTGTCGCTGACTCACCTGTCGTGCCTACTGCCACAATACCGTCTGTACCCGCTTCGATGTGGTACTCCACTAGCTTTTGTAGACCGTCGAAATCTACTTCACCATCTGCTTTGAATGGTGTAATCAGCGCTACGATACTTCCTGAAAACATGTTTATCTCCCTCATTTAACTCTTTCTGCATGGTACTGTAATGCGATTGAAAAACACAAGAGCGTAAACTCGCTTACAAAGTACAAATGAATGAATAATTATCAGTTGTTAGAGGTCTAGCAACTTAATTGCGCAATTTGGTCTTATTCCCAGCAATTTTGATAATCGTCTTGGTTATCTGGTTCTGTGCCTTAGCAGCCTGAAAAGGCTTGTTTTAGCGAGAATGACTTGGATATGTGCCCTTTAATTATCTAGGCGACAGGCCACTGGTAACTTCACCAAAGAATTTTTGCGACCTATTGTTACGCTCAGAAATATACGCTTTAGCGACATTTATCAAGTCAGGTTTTAGTGAATAAAAAGGCTAGTTTAGCGCCAAATAAACCACTGATAGCGGCTCGCCAAGTTTTCACTGCTCATATTGTACTTATTTTCGGCATTTTCCCTGCTCGATGGCCTTCTGTGTCCCAGTCTACCCCATACTCACTACTTAGCACTTCACCTTTTTTAATCTCAATTATCCTGCGAACTAAAAAAAGAACTCACTCGATATTTCTCTTCGATATCTGTGCTAACATCTCTCTATTGAAGAAAGGACAAGAAGCTTATTTATGAAGCAACATCTGGTACTTACAGCAGTTGGAACGGATCGTCCGGGCATTTGTAACCAAGTGGTTAAGCTCGTGACTCAAGCTGGTTGTAACATCGTTGATAGCCGCATCGCTATCTTTGGCAATGAATTTACTCTGATCATGCTACTGACTGGAAATGCCAGTCACATCACTCGTGTTGAAACACAGCTGCCACTATTAGGGCAAGAGCATGACCTAATCACCATCATGAAGCGAACGTCTGCGCACGAGCTGCTCGACAACAGTTACACGATGGAAGTCTTTATCGAATCTGAAGATCGCCCAGGACTGACAGAGAAATTTACTCAGTTCTTCGCAGACCAGCAAATTGGCTTAGATTCGCTCAGCGCACAAACCATTAGCAAATCCAAACTGCAGCTTGATGCTGACCAATTTCATATTGCGATCACCGCATCGGTCAGTGCCGATTGCAACCTGATGCAATTACAAGAAGATTTTGATGAACTTTGTAAGTCGCTCAACGTACAAGGTTCTCTGAATTTCATTAAAAACACACTATAAAGTAAAGGAAATTATAATGAATACGCTGACAGCAGGCTCGCCAGCGCCAGCCTTCTCTTTGCTCGACCAAGACGGCAATACTGTTACTCTTGATGACTTTAAAGGCAAGAAAGTCCTTTTCTATTTCTACCCAAAAGCCATGACTCCAGGCTGTACCACGCAAGCAAAGGGCCTTCGTGATGTAAAAGCAGAGCTAGATGTGCACAACGTGGTTGTTCTGGGTGTCAGTATCGACCCAGTTAAGCGCCTAGGTAAGTTCATTGAACGTGATGAGCTAAACTTCACGCTACTGTCTGACGAAGACCACGCTGTTGCTGAACAATTCGGTGTGTGGGGCGAAAAGAAATTTATGGGCAAAGTTTACGATGGCCTTCACCGCATCAGCTTCTTAATTAATGAAGAAGGCGTGATTGAGCACGTATTCAACAAGTTCAAAACGAAAGATCACCACGAAGTGGTTCTGAACTACCTAAACGAAAACGCCTAGTGCGAGCTCGTTTAGAGTCATACGTTAAGAGTTAACGTTCTAAGAATCGAAAAAGCCCAGCATTGATTGCTGGGCTTTTTATTCAATCGAATAATTACTGAGCTTTGCTCAATATCAAACGCGTTACTCTTGGACGGGTTCGCTTTCTTCGGTGCTTGGTAGCGCATTCCAAACGGCTTTCACTAACGTCGCTAATGGGATCGCAAAGAAAACACCCCAGAATCCCCATAAACCGCCAAACACCAGTACCGCAACAATGATCGCAACTGGGTGAAGGTTAACCGCTTCTGAAAATAGAACTGGTACAAGCACATTACCATCTAGCGCTTGGATGATGCCGTAAGCCAGCAACAACCAGTAGAATTGTGGCGTCATGCCCCATTGGAACAAACCAACAATCGCAACCGGTACGGTTACCGCAGCTGCACCAATATATGGAATCAATACCGACAAGCCTACAGCAACGGCCAAGAGCGCGGAGTAACGTAGGTCTAGAATCGCGAATGTTACATAGCTCACGCCACCTACAATCAAGATTTCCAGCACTTTCCCGCGAATGTAGTTCGAGATTTGCTCGTTCATCTCGTGCCAAACTTTGTTCGCCAACTTACGGTTTTTCGGCAAAATGCCGCTCGCCATTCTAAGCATTTCTTCTTTGTCTTTAAGTAGGAAGAAAATCAGCAGCGGCACCAAAATCAAGTACACCGCCAATGTGGCAATACTAACTAACGATGCAAGTGAGCCTTTTACCACGCTTTCACCCAAACCTAGTGCTTGGTTTTTCGCGTTGGTCACGACGGTTTCTACAATTTGTAGGTTCGCCAGTTCCGGATGGCGCTCAGGCAACGTCATGATGAACTTTTGCAGCCCGTTATACATGTTCGGAATATCGTTGATTAAGTTGCCAACCTGAGTCCAGATCGTCGGAACCAAGCCAAATAAGGCGATCAACATGATGCTGATAAAAATCAAGAGAACAATAATCACTGATAAGGTGCGAGGCACACCCATACGCGACAATTTAACCACTGGCCATTCTAGGAGATATGCTAATACAATCGCCACCAGCAATGGTGCAATCAAATGCCCAAAGAAGTAAATGGTGATAAAACCAAACAGCAAAATGGCGACAAGGCTTACTGCGTGGGGATCTGAGAAGCGGCGTTGATACCAACGACTTACCATTTCGAACATCTTATGCGGATTCCTTATTGAAAACAGTCAATGTGTAGTGCTCTGGTGTAGATTGGCAATCAACCACGTACCCTTGAGTACGAAGGTAATTCACAATGTCTCGTTTAGAGCTGTTATCCACCACTTGAATGACAAGGTGATGATACTGCGATTCTTCATCCTGAAAGACCTCAGCAGCGTGACGCTTGGCAAGTAACAGCGCCATTGGGCAGCGTTGCTCGCGCAAATCAAGTAACATGGATTCCATTGTATTGCTCTGCACTTATGATAGGGTTGTATTGTAACGGCTTTTTGAGCTGGTGCTAGCACTTCTGACATGATTTAACCGCATGCTGAAATGACTCGGATATAAAACAATTTACGAAACCAATTCATTTATTTTTGGTCTTAGTGCTAGCCTATTCATCCTAGGGGATGACCATAAAGTATAGTGGTGATGTTGTGAGGTACTCGACCTCCAACCACGTACTTAGGTATTTTGGAGAATCTTTAAACCGTATGTTAAAACGCACTCGCTCGCTCGTTTGTTTGTGCCTTGCTGCTGCAATCAGTTCACCAACGACTTACGCCAATAGCATCGACTTGCCTGATATTGGTACAGCAGCTGGCGGCACGCTTTCTATAGACCAAGAGTTGATTTATGGCGACGCGTACATGCGCATGCTCAGAGCCAGTAAGCCTATAGTCAACGATCCGGTCATCAACGAATATATCGATTCCCTCGGACACCGCCTCGTTGCCAATGCGAACGATGTAAAAACGCCGTTCCACTTCTTCATGATTCGTGATCGTAATATCAACGCCTTTGCCTTTTTTGGCGGTTACGTTGCGTTGCACTCAGGGCTATTTCTTCATGCTCGTAGCGAAAGTGAACTCGCATCCGTTGTCGCGCACGAAATTGCACACGTAACACAGCGCCACCTAGCGCGCAGTATGGAAGACCAAGCAAGGCGCTCTCCAGCTACTTTAGCAGCGCTTGCTGGTGCATTATTACTTTCGATTGCTTCACCAGAAGCAGGCATGGCAGCGATTACCGCCGCAACAGCAGGCAACATGCAAAGCCAAATCAACTATACTCGCTCAAACGAGAAAGAAGCCGACCGCTTCGGTATCGCAACCTTAGCGAAAGCAGGATTTGATGTGCAAGCAATGCCGCGTTTCTTTGGACGTTTAGCCGATGAGTACCGCTACGCGAGTAAACCGCCACCAATGCTACTGACTCACCCTTTACCAGAAGACCGTGTGGCAGATAGCCGTCAACGTGCACAAGCCTATCCCCCAATGCGCATTGCACCCTCTATCGATTACCATTTGGCGCGCGCGCGCATTGTGGCGCGATATGCCGGTATCGACGGACAAGCCGCACTAGGTTGGTTTGAGCGTACTCAAAAGAAAGCTTCAGCGGACATCATGCCGTCATTTGATTACGGCCGAGCGCTGGTTCATCTGGACAACAAACGCTTATCTCAAGCAGAACCGATTTTGAAAAAGCTGTTAGCGCAAGAGCCGGGCAACCCATTCTATTTAGATGCAATGACCGATCTATACATCGAGAAAAAACAGCCACAAAAAGCCGTTGAGTTGCTAAATAGCGCGCTAAAGCGTAATCCTCAAAACAAAGTATTAACCATTAACTACGCCAACGCGTTGCTTGAAGCAAACCAAAATGATCAAGCTGTGCGTACGCTTCAACGTTATACACACGATAACCCAGAAGATAGCAATGGCTGGCAGCTATTATCGAAAGGCTATCATGCCCTTGGACGTAGTGATGAAGAGCTTGCAGCTCGCGCGGAAATTCTGGCGCTAAGAGCAAACTGGAATAAAGCGATTCAATATTACAGTGAAGCAAGTAAAATGGCCGAATTGGGTAGCTTAGAACAAGCGCGATACGATGCTCGTATCGACCAACTCATGATCCAACGAGATCGATTCATGGCATTACAATAACGAAATGGAGAAAACCATGTCAGTCGTGATTTATCACAACCCACGTTGCTCAAAGAGCCGTCAAACTCTTGAGTTACTTGAGCAAAATGGTGTTACACCGGAAGTCGTAAAATACCTAGACACACCACTAAATGTGGATGAACTAAAAGCGCTATACGCTCAACTCGGTTTCTCATCAGTACGTGAAATGATGCGTACAAAAGAAGACGTTTACAAAGAACTTGGTTTAGGCGAAGCATCAGTAAGTGATGAGCAGCTGTTCGAAGCAATGGCGCAAAATCCAAAATTGTTCGAACGTCCAGTTGTTGTAGCAAACGGCAAAGCAAAAATTGGCCGCCCACCAGAGCAAGTGTTGGATATTCTATAAATGGATTGCCAGATCCTTATTTTGTACTTCAGCCGTCATGGCTCAACAAAACAACTGGCAAGACAGATAGCAAGAGGAGTCGAATCGACTCCTCAATGCCAAGCAATTTTGCGTACAGTTGAAGAATTGTCACCTCACTCACATACCCCTTCCGATCCAATTGTTACTCTAGAGGAACTGAAAAAGTGCGACGGTCTAGCGTTCGGTAGTCCCGTTTGGTTTGGCAATATGGCAGCGCCTTTAAAGCACTTTTGGGATCAAACCACCCCTTTGTGGGTTAGCGGTGACTTAATCGATAAGCCAGCTTGTGTATTTACCTCATCATCTTCGATGCATGGCGGTCAGGAGACCACACTTCAAAGCATGATGACGCCACTACTGCATCACGGGATGATGGTACTTGGTATTCCTTACGCTGAACCAGAGCTGCATTCGACCCAATCTGGTGGCACTCCCTACGGTGCCAGCAGTGTAGGACACGAACCAAGTCTCACAGCGGAGGAGACTCGCCTGGCACAACAATTAGGTAAACGACTAGCAACAGCAGCGTTAAAGCTCAAAGCTTGTCACTAATACCAGTATTAATAATCAGTAGAATTGGTATCAATTCAAGGATAGAGAATCGATGTCTGACTCTTTCGAAGAACAACCACCACTTGGTGCTCAAGCAAAAACGTATCGCTACCTCGCTTTGTTCGGCAACTTAGCTTTATTAGCATGGGTCGCGATTTGGCAACTCGCTTTATCTCCTCACCCTCATCTGAGTAGCACAACACTCGCGATTGCATGGTGTATTCCGTTATTGCTACCGTTACCTGGCATCTTAGCGGGCAAACCTTACACGCATGCATGGGCGAACTTTGTCTTGATGCTGTATTTCTTGCACGCCCTCACTATCTTGTACGTGGACGGGGGTGAACGGTGGTTGGCAGCGGTTGAGCTGGTGCTTACCTCTCTTGGTTTTGCTGGCAATATTTTATTTGCTCGTGCTCGAGGAAAAGAGCTAGGCCTTAAACTCAAACGCTTGTCACAAGTAGAAAAAGAAGAAAAAGCGAAGTTCAATAAATAACTTCCCTGATTCAAAAACAAAAAGAGTCGCAATTGCGACTCTTTCTTTGTTCTATGCTCAAACGCGGATTAACTTTGCGAAGTAGAATTCCACTCATAAATCAGATCGTATTGATCTTGCACTTGAGGAATCACAACAGGCTGTTGTACTTGCGCTGCTGGCACAGTTTCCTCAACGGCTTGAACCACCGTTTTTGGTTGCCCTTCTACAGCTTGAGCCTCTGAAGGTAGAGTTTCTACCGATTGCTCTTCCGATGGCGTCACTTCTTCAACATCACCGAGTGGATCTTCAAATTCCATCAATTGTGAGATAGACGAAGCCTCTTGCTCAAATGCTTGTTGTGAAGCAAGCAAATGAATAGTCAGCGTTAACTCACTGCCTTGTACACGCTTGATTTCTGTGCCCGCCACTGAATTCAATTTGGTAAGTGCATTTTCTAAACGGAAGAAATCAGCAGCAGACGTTACATTTAACACTTTCACGTTCACAGCTTTAGAAGACTTGCCTGAGACAACAACGGCGTTTTTACTTGCGTAGTAATCAGCAATACCATCCACCATTGCGGAAATAGCGTCTGCACCAGTTGCCGACCCGCTGCGTGGAGAAGTTTGCGCATCAATAATCTTTGCAGGCGCTTGGTCATACAAAGTCCAACGAATCTGCTCGCCTTGCGCACGAATAATTAATACCGCGTCCGCTGGGTAACGCTGGCTGGCTTGGCTAATCGGTTCAATGAAACCGCCCCAAAGATCAGACGTGTTTACGCCCGTGACATCGTCAAAATCCCCAACAGGAATCGTAATTGGAAGGCCACGAGCTTCCGTTGCTTTTTTCAACGCAGCAACGTTGGCAGAATCAGAATGTTCCCATGCAATTGCGCGGTCGTAATCTTGCTCTTCCACCAGCCAAACCAAAATGTTGGCACGATTTGGTGACCATGAAGGCAACTGAGCTTGAGTCAAAAGCGATTGAATTTGCCCACTGTTAAACAACATTTTAAGACTTGCTTTACCATCAACTTGGCTTTTCCCAAGCTGAGAAATATAGCGAGAGCTAGAACTCAGCGCCTTTTGGATAACAGGGTTGCTTAGAGAAGATTGAGAACCAGTCGCTCGAACAATCACATCTTTCATACCTTGTTCACGAGCCGCAGACTCACCGTCGTTCTGCTCACTGTCGATAACCACTTCGGCACGATAGATATCTACCTGAGTTAATGCATACACCGGCAGGGACAACCAACCGATCAGTAAGAGAGCTAAATAGCGCATAGTTTTCATAATCCTCTAAACAAGAACCCGCATAATAAGCAACTATCAAATCTTGAGCAAGGCGCGTACTGAGTGAATTGTTTGTAGTTTGACCAAGTTAATGCCGTTTTTTGCATCACTAGGTGATTAATTAACGTTACCCCACCAACATGAACTCATATCGATGCATATTGAAAGACATAAAACCTGATATTCATTGCTCTTGAAGCTTCATTTTAAAGAGCGCTTATTAGCTCACAGCACATCGATATTCTTTGAATGGCTTAATTTGGACTCGTAAAATCGTCCATTTTGCAAGCAACCAACTCTCAAAACATTCGTTTGGATGATAAATTCATTCGAAAGTTTGATCTAAGCAACGTTGCAAACGATTGCAGGATGATAGAATTCGTCGGATTTGTCTGCGTATCTTTGAAATAGGGAATTATTATGAAAAATGCGTTACAAGGCGCTCAAATGCTCTTTGTCGCTTTTGGTGCTCTCGTGCTCGTGCCGCTTCTGACTGGTCTCGATCCAAACGTAGCCCTCTTTGGTGCCGGTGTCGGTACTCTCCTCTTCCAATTAATCACTAAACGTTCTGTCCCAATCTTCCTTGCCTCTTCTTTTGCGTTTATTGCTCCTATTATGTTCGGTATCCAAACTTGGGGTATTGGTGCAACTATGGGCGGCTTGATGGCGGCAGGTTTGGTTTACGTTGCGCTTGGCGCAATGATCAAAGTGCGTGGTGTAGGGTTTATCCATAAGATTTTGCCACCGGTTGTAGTTGGCCCAGTGATCATGGTTATTGGCCTTGGCCTTGCGCCAACGGCAGTTAACATGGCGGTAGGTAAAACGGGCGACGGTGCGGTTCAGTTAGTAAATGGTGATGCTGCGGTCATTATCTCTGCGGTTTCGCTGCTAACGACGATTGCACTTAGCGTGTTCGCAAAAGGGTTCCTAAAACTGGTTCCTATCGTGGGTGGTATTTTGGCGGGCTATTCAGTATCCCTATTCTACGGTGTGGTTGACTTTACACCTGTGGCTCAAGCAGCTTGGCTTGCAATGCCCAACTTCACCATGCCTGAGTTCAACATCAACGCGATTCTATTCATGATCCCAGTTGCAATCGCTCCTGCGGTAGAGCACGTGGGTGACATGTTGGCTATCTCAAATGTAACGGGTAAAAACTACCTGAAGAAACCAGGCCTACACCGCACTATCGCGGGTGACGGAATCGCGACAATTGCAGCATCAATGGTTGGTGCGCCGCCAAACACTACTTACAGTGAAGTAACAGGCGCGGTAATGCTGACCAAAGCTTTCAACCCTGTAATCATGACTTGGGCTGCCATTACCGCTATTGTTCTTGCGCTGGTAGGTAAGCTAGGTGCGATTCTGCAAACCATTCCTGTGCCAGTAATGGGCGGCATCATGATTCTTCTGTTCGGTTCTATCGCAACCGTCGGTTTGAATACGCTGATTAAGAACAACGTTGATCTACACAAATCTCGTAACCTGGTGATCGTTGCAGTAACACTGGTATTTGGTATCGGTGGTATGGCTTTCGGTATCGGCGAGTTCAGCCTACAAGGTGTAAGCCTATGTGGTATCGTGGCAATCCTTCTTAACCTAGTGCTGCCACACGACCTTGGTGAAAACCACGTGGTTGATAACGCTCAAATGGAAGAAGAAAGCGCGAAGTAATTCGACTGCGCGACTTTTAAGTGGCGCACTTTAACCTTTCTAAATAAATAAACAGCAACAAAAAAGGCTTGGTGAAAACCAAGCCTTTTTTTATTCGGAGTAACTAATTACTTAGTACCGAAAATCTTATCACCTGCATCACCAAGACCAGGAACGATGTAGCCTTTGTCGTTTAGCTTCTCATCGATTGCCGCAGTGTAAAGCTCAACGTCTGGGTGCGCTTTTTCTAGTGCTTCAATACCTTCTGGAGCAGCAACTAGAACAAGAACTTTAATTGACTGACAGCCTTTCTCTTTTAGTAGGTCGATAGTAGCGATCATAGAACCGCCAGTTGCTAGCATTGGGTCAACAACTAGAGCAATACGCTCATCAATGTTAGACGCTAGCTTGTTGAAGTAAGGTACTGGCTCAAGTGTTTCTTCATCACGGTAAATACCAACAACACTGATACGAGCGCTTGGCATGTGCTCAAGAACGCCATCCATCATACCTAGACCTGCACGTAGGATTGGCACTACTGTTACTTTTTTACCTTTGATTTGGTCAACTTCTACCGGACCGTTCCAACCTTCAATGGTTACTTTCTCTGTTTCAAAGTCTGCTGTCGCTTCGTAAGTAAGTAGGCTACCGACTTCTGTCGCTAACTCACGAAAACGCTTTGTGCTGATATCACCTTCTCTCATTAGACCAATTTTGTGTTTTACAAGAGGGTGCTTTACTTCAACAACTTTCATGTCCATCTCCGGCTATAGTTGGCAATATTTAAACAAACCTTCAGATTATACATGATTTTCACAGGGATTTCAGGATATATCACTAAAGAAAAAAACAGACGCAAACGTTTGCTATCTGTATTTAACCACTGGTAGAATAGCGCCGTTTTCATATCCAACTTAAATACCGAGGACTTCCCTGTGAGTGGTAACAACTCTTCTCTTAGCTATAAAGACGCTGGTGTCGATATTGATGCAGGCAATGCGCTTGTAGATCGTATTAAGGGTGCGGTGAAACGTACTCGTCGCCCTGAAGTGATGGGTGGTATCGGTGGTTTTGGCGCTTTATGCGAATTGCCAACCAAATACAAACAACCTGTACTGGTTTCTGGTACTGACGGTGTAGGCACAAAACTTCGCCTAGCACTGGATATGAACAAGCACGACACTATCGGCATCGACCTAGTGGCAATGTGTGTAAACGACCTAATCGTTCAAGGTGCCGAGCCCCTATTCTTCCTAGATTACTACGCGACTGGCAAGCTAGATGTAGACACAGCAGCAGACGTGGTTTCTGGTATCGCTGATGGCTGTGTTCAAGCTGGTTGTGCACTTATCGGTGGCGAAACCGCTGAAATGCCAGGCATGTACGAAGGCGAAGACTACGACGTTGCGGGTTTCTGTGTAGGCGTAGTGGAAAAAGAAGACGTGATTGACGGCACTAAAGTAGCAGCAGGCGACACACTTATCGCTGTCGGCTCAAGCGGTCCACACTCAAACGGTTACTCACTGATCCGTAAGATTCTAGAAGTTTCTGGCGCAGATAAAAACGAAGAGCTAGCAGGTCGCACTATCGGTGAGCACCTACTAGAACCAACGAAGATTTACATCAAATCCGCACTTAAGATGATTGAGAAACACGATATCCACGCGATTTCTCACATTACGGGTGGTGGTTTCTGGGAAAACATCCCTCGCGTACTGCCTGAAGGCACAAAAGCCGTTATCGACGGTAACAGCTGGGAATGGCCAATCATTTTCAAATGGCTGCAAGAGAAAGGCAACGTTGAAACACACGAAATGTACCGTACGTTCAACTGTGGTGTTGGTCTAATCGTTGCACTACCAAAAGACCAAGCAGACGCGACGGTTGCACTTCTTAAAGAAGAAGGCGAAAACGCATGGGTGATTGGTGAAATTGCTCAAGCAGAAGCAAATGAAGAGCAAGTTGAAATCAACTAACTTGTGAATCACGCTAAAAAATAAAATGAATGAGGACGCCACGTCCTCATTCTGCTATCTGGAACATCGAAAACCATTCTAATAGTAGGTAAATTTATAGAACCTACAATATCAAGGCAGTCCCAACATCATGAAAAACATCGTGGTCCTAATTTCAGGTAACGGCAGTAACTTACAAGCCATTTTAGAAGCTTGTGAAAACAGCATGCCTAACGCACACGTTGCAGCAGTATTTTCTAATAAATCTGACGCATACGGTCTAGAACGTGCAAAACAGTTTAGTGTTGATGGCCACTTTGTTGACCCTAAAGCGTTCGAGTCACGCGAGGCATTCGATGCCGAGTTGATGCAACAAATTGACAAGTATCAGCCCGATGTTGTCGTTCTTGCTGGGTACATGCGCATTCTTAGCGGTGCATTTGTTTCGCACTATCTCGGTAAGATGATCAACATTCACCCTTCTCTTCTACCTAAATACCCGGGTTTACACACCCACCAGCGCGCGATTGACGCCAAAGACAAAGAGCACGGCACAAGTGTTCACTTTGTCACAGAAGAGTTAGACGGCGGTCCCGTAGTTCTTCAAGCAAAAGTGCCAGTATTTGAAGATGATGATGCAGCAGCACTCGCTGCGCGTGTACAAACTCAAGAGCACACCATTTACCCTATCGTGACTAAGTGGCTCGTTGAAGAGCGTTTAATCATGCAAGGTGGCAAAGCTTGGTTAGATGGCAAAGAACTCGGTCCTCATGGCTACGCAGCCGCTGAAGAAGAATAAGTACTTTTTAACGCAAAAAAGCCTGGCAATGCCAGGCTTTTTATTTTACGAGTCAGAAATTACCAACCCGTTACTTCACGTAGACCTTGACCGATGTCTGCTAGAGACTTAACCGTCTTAACGCCTGCCGCTTCTAGTGCAGCAAATTTGTCTTCCGCAGTACCTTTACCACCAGAGATAATCGCACCAGCGTGGCCCATACGTTTACCTGGAGGTGCAGTTACACCAGCGATGTAAGAAACAACTGGCTTAGTTACGTTTTCTTTAATGAACGCCGCCGCTTCTTCTTCTGCTGTGCCACCGATTTCACCGATCATTACGATCGCTTCAGTTTCTGGGTCTTCTTGGAACAGTTTTAGAATATCAATGAAGTTTGAACCTGGGATTGGGTCACCACCGATACCAACACACGTAGACTGACCGAAGCCTTCATCTGTAGTTTGTTTAACTGCTTCGTAAGTTAGAGTACCAGAGCGAGATACGATACCTACTTTACCTTTCTTGTGGATGTGACCAGGCATGATACCGATCTTACACTCATCTGGAGTAATAACACCCGGACAGTTAGGACCGATCATACGAACGCCAGTTTCTTCTAGCTTCACTTTCACGTCGATCATATCTGTTGTAGGAATACCTTCAGTGATGGTTACGATTAGCTCGATACCCGCATCAATCGCTTCTAGGATTGCATCTTTACAGAAAGGTGCTGGAACGTAGATTACTGTTGCAGTTGCACCAGTCGCTTCTACTGCTTCGCGAACAGTGTTGAATACAGGTAGACCTAGGTGAGTTTGGCCACCTTTACCTGGAGACACACCACCTACCATTTGCGTACCGTATGCGATAGCTTGCTCTGAGTGGAAAGTACCTTGACCACCAGTGAAACCCTGACAGATTACTTTAGTGTCTTTGTTAATTAATACAGACATTATTTAGCCTCCGCAGCAGCAACAACTTTCTGAGCAGCATCCGTTAGCGACTCAGCAGCAATGATATCAACATCAGAATTAGCAAGAACTTCGCGACCAAGGTCCGCGTTAGTACCTTCCAAACGAACAACAACAGGTACGTTTACACCTACCTCTTTAACCGCGCCGATAATACCTTCTGCGATCATGTCACAACGAACGATACCACCGAAGATGTTTACGAGTACCGCTTTCACGTTGTCATCAGATAGGATGATCTTGAATGCTTCAGCAACACGCTCTTTAGTTGCGCCGCCACCTACATCTAGGAAGTTAGCTGGTTTGCCGCCGTGTAGGTTTACGATATCCATCGTACCCATTGCTAGACCTGCACCGTTAACCATACAGCCAACGTTACCGTCTAGTGCTACGTAGTTCAGTTCCCACTGAGCTGCGTGCGCTTCACGCTCATCTTCTTGTGATGGATCGTGCATTTCACGTAGCTTAGGCTGACGGTAAAGTGCGTTTGAGTCGATGTTGATCTTACCGTCAAGACATAGCAGGTTGCCTTCAGCAGTAATCACAAGCGGGTTGATCTCTAGTAGAGCAAGGTCGTACTGAGAGAACATAGTGCCAAGACCCATAAAGATCTTAACGAATTGTTTGATTTGGTCACCTTCAAGACCAAGTTTGAACGCAAGCTCACGACCTTGGTAAGCTTGAGGGCCTACTAGTGGATCGATGGCTGCTTTGTGGATTAGCTCCGGCGTTTCTTCCGCAACTTTTTCGATTTCCACACCGCCTTCTGTAGAAGCCATGAAAACGATCTTACGGCTAGCACGGTCAACTACCGCACCTAAGTAAAGTTCGTTGGCAATGTTTGACGCTTCTTCAACAAGGATTTTTGTAACTGGCTGACCATTTGCATCTGTTTGGTAAGTTACTAGATTTTTACCTAGCCACTTTTGCGCAAACTCTTTTACACCTTCTTTAGTGTCGTGAAGCTCTACGCCACCCGCTTTACCGCGGCCACCAGCGTGAACCTGACACTTGACTACTTTCTTTGCTGTGCTGATACGGCCTGCTGCTTCAAACGCTTCTTGTGGTGTATCACATGCGTAGCCTTCTGGCACAGGCAAACCGAATTCTGCAAACAGCTGTTTGGCTTGGTATTCATGCAAATTCATTTCGATATTCCGTTTGTTTTTCCCTTGAGGGATTTATTATTTCCATAACGCTGCAGTCTTGGCTGCTTGTACGTCTGTAGGGTCTTCTCAAGTAAATCACTGAGTGATTCAAATGAAGGCCAGACGTTGAGCTAGTCTAGCCATTGAAATTTTCAACGTCTAGCCACCCAAGGTAACTAGACGTTTTAGCGATATTAAACGTCTAATAGGAGACGCGCTGGATCTTCTAGTAGCTCTTTAATCGTTACTAGGAAGCCAACTGACTCACGGCCATCGATCAAACGGTGGTCGTAAGATAGCGCTAGGTACATCATCGGTAGGATTTCAACTTTACCGTTCACAGCCATCGGGCGTTCTTGGATTTTATGCATACCAAGAATTGCCGATTGCGGTGGGTTGATGATAGGCGTAGACATTAAAGAACCGAACACACCACCGTTAGTGATAGTGAAGTTACCCCCCATCAACTCATCTACTGTTAACTTGCCATCACGACCTTTGATCGCTAGCTCTTTGATGCCTTTTTCAACATCTGCAAAGCCAAGCTTGTCGCAGTCTTTTAGCACTGGAGTTACTAGACCGCGTGGCGTTGATACCGCCATGCTAATGTCAAAGTAGTTGTGGTAAACGATGTCATCACCATCGATTGATGCATTTACTTCTGGGTAACGTTTTAGTGCTTCTGTCACTGCTTTAACATAGAAAGACATGAAGCCAAGACGAATACCGTGACGCTCTTCGAACTGGTCTTTGTATTGCTTACGAAGATCCATGATTGGCTTCATGTTCACTTCGTTAAACGTCGTTAACATTGCGGTGCTGTTTTTCGCTTCCAACAGACGGTTTGCAACCGTCTTACGTAGGCGAGTCATTGGCACACGCTTCTCACTACGAGCGGTTGCTGGTGCTTCAACTGCTGGAGCATCAGCTTTTGGAGCAGCTTTAGCGTTTGCTAGATGCGCTTCGATATCTTCACGAGTAATACGACCGCCAACACCAGTACCTTTAACTTGGTGTGCTTCTAGACCATGTTCTGCAAGTAGACGACGAACGGCAGGGCTAAGTGCATCATTGCTTTCTTCAGTCAGTGTCGCTTTGTGACGCTTATCTGGAGAAGCTTCCGTTGCTTCTGTTTTGTCTGCGGTTGGCTCGCCCGCAACAGCACCGGCTTTCAATTTAGCAAGAAGTTGCTTTGAAAGTACCGTTGCACCTTCTACTTCAAGAATAGCTTCTAAAACACCGGCTTCTGGAGCTGGCACTTCTAGTACAACTTTGTCAGTTTCAATATCAACCAGAACTTCATCACGCTCTACGGTGTCGCCTGGTTGTTTGTGCCATGTCGCCACGGTTGCATCAGCAACTGATTCAGGTAAATCTGGAACCAGAATTTCAATTGTCATATCTGTTTCTTCCTTTAACTTCTAGTTCTTAGTCCGAAGTTTTTGAGTTCACGTTCAGAGCGTCTTCAACCAACGCTTTTTGTTGTTTCAAGTGCACCGACATGTAGCCAACTGCTGGCGAAGCAGAAGCTGGGCGACCTGCGTATTTAAGATCTGCACCTGCAGGAATAGCGGCACGGAAGTTATGTTGACTACAGTACCAAGCACCTTGGTTCTGAGGCTCTTCCTGACACCACACGAAGTCTTCAACGTTAGTGTATTGAGCAATAGCCGCTTGTACTTCTTCCATCGGGAATGGGTAAAGCTGCTCAATACGCACGATTGCTACGTCTTCTTGCTCGTTGTTGCGACGCTGCTCAAGAAGGTCGAAATACACCTTACCCGAACAGAACACGACGCGTTTCACTTTGCTTAGCTCCAAGTTATCCACTTCAGGGATCGCTGCTTGGAACGTACCTTCTGCAAGGTCTTCTAGAGTCGAAGTACAAAGAGGATGACGAAGCAATGATTTAGGAGACATTACAATCAATGGTCGACGCATTGGGCGTACTACTTGACGACGAATCATGTGGTACACCTGAGCTGGCGTTGATGGTACAACGACCTGCATGTTTTGCTCAGCACACAATTGAAGGTAACGCTCTAGACGAGCAGATGAGTGCTCCGGACCTTGGCCTTCGTAACCATGAGGCAGAAGCATCGTCAGGCCGCACAAACGTCCCCACTTTTGCTCACCAGACGAAATGAATTGGTCAATAACCACTTGTGCGCCGTTAGCGAAGTCACCAAACTGCGCTTCCCAAATGGTCAAACCGCCAGGTTCAGCTGTTGCATAACCGTACTCAAATGCAAGAACAGCTTCTTCCGACAACACAGAGTCAAAAACTTGGAAAGGCCCCTGCTTGTCATGGATATTCGCTAGCGGGATGTAAGTGCTTGCATCTGATTGGTTGTGAAGAACTGAGTGACGATGGAAGAAAGTACCACGACCTGAGTCCTGACCAGAAATACGGATACGCTTACCATCGTCTACCAATGTCGCGTAAGCCAATGTTTCAGCCATACCCCAGTCAATAGCCTTCTCACCTGTCATCATTGCTAAGCGATCGTTGTACAGCTTGTTTACTCGGCTTTGCAGCTTGTGGCTTTCCGGGTACTGACATAAACGATTACCTAGTTCGACAAGGCGTTGCTTATCGTAGGTCGATTCCCATTGCATATCCCACTCGTGTCCCAAGTAAGGAGACCAGTCTACAGAATGCAATGCCATCGGACGCCACTCTTTCACCACGACTTCACCGCGGTCAAGTGCATCACGATACTCGTTCACCAACTGCGTTGCAGTTTCAATATCCGACTCATTCTTATCAATCAGAACATCGGCGTACAGTTTACGAGGAGTTGGGTGCTTTTTGATTTTTTGGTACATCAACGGCTGAGTCGCGTTCGGTTCATCCGCTTCGTTGTGACCATGACGACGGTAACAAACCAAATCAATCACGACATCACGCTTGAACTCGTTGCGGTAATCCAATGCAATGCGAGTAACAAAAGCAACCGCTTCTGGATCATCGGCGTTAACGTGGAAAATCGGAGCCTGAACCATCTTAGCGATGTCAGTACAATACATGGTTGATCGAGTGTCACGCGGGTTAGACGTTGTAAAGCCAACCTGGTTGTTTACAACAATACGAACCGTACCGCCAACGCAGAAACCACGAGCAAGTGACATGTTGAACGTTTCAGCCACTACACCTTGGCCAGCAATCGCAGAGTCACCATGAATAGTGATAGGAAGAACTTTGCTGCCGTGGTTGTCACCCAAACGGTCTTGACGTGCACGCACGGAACCGATAACCACTGGGTTTACGATTTCTAAGTGAGATGGGTTAAACGCAAGCGCTAAGTGAACATCGCCACCAGGAGTTGCGAAGTCTGCAGAGAAACCTTGGTGGTATTTAACGTCACCGGTACCCCACGTTTCATCGTGCTTACCCGCGAACTCATCAAATAGATCTTGTGGTTTCTTACCCAGTACGTTCACCAGCATGTTCAAACGACCACGGTGAGCCATACCAATAACCACTTCACGCATGCCACTCTTACCCGCATGACGAATCAGTTCTTTCGTCATTGGGATAAGCGCATCACCACCTTCTAGAGAGAATCGCTTCGCACCTGGGAATTTTGCGCCTAAATAACGCTCAAGGCCTTCCGCTGCAGTCAGCTCTTCAAGGAACGTGCGTTTCTCATCTTGGTTGAATGATGGCTGGCCTACGACAGACTCAAGACGTTGTTGGATCCAACGCTTTTGCTCTGTGTCAGTCATGTGCATGTATTCAGCACCGATGGAACCGCAGTAAGTTTTCTTGAGGGCTGCGTAGATGTCTTTCAACTTCATGGTTTCTTGCCCAACAGCAAAAGAACCTACGTTGAAAGTTTCTTCGAAGTCGTCTTCGGTAAGATTATGAAATGCTGGGTCTAGCTCCGCCACAGGTGGACGTTGCCACAGACCTAGTGGATCCAATTCTGCAGCCTCGTGTCCGCGGAAGCGGTATGCGTTGATAAGCTGTAGAACTTTTACTTGTTTTGCATCGACATCTGGATCACTAACTTGGACATTGTAATGCTTTGTTTCTCTAGCGAGTCGTCGGAAGTAGTCACGGACACGTGAATGCGGCTGTTCTGCCACTTCTTCTGATGGCTTAGGCAAGCCCTCAAAAACACGTTTCCACTCCTCACTTACCAGATCGGGATCACTTAGATACAGTTCGTAGAGGTCCTCTACATACGTTGCATTGGCGCCAGCCAAGTGTGAAGACTCGAGCCATGCCTTCATCACGCCGTTGTGCATATTTTCCCTTAACCAGTAGTTTTCACGTTTGCTTCGGTCTTACGCCGAGCTAATAAAAGCCGACCGAAATAGCCGGCAATTTTAGTATCCTTTTACTCGTGCTTGAAGGCTGCAGCAAAGTCAGTACGTTGCGTGCTCACTTTACTGCAACTTTATGGCTTGCGAGTAATTAAACCGAGCGATTCACCAGCATCGACTTAATGTGACCGATGGCTTTCGTCGGATTTAGTCCCTTAGGACAAACACTTACACAATTCATGATGCCATGGCAACGAAAAACGCTAAATGCATCATCAAGATCAGACAAACGTTCATCTGTTGCCGTATCTCGGCTATCAATCAACCAGCGGTAAGCCGCAAGTAGGCCTGCAGGGCCAATAAACTTATCTGGGTTCCACCAGAATGACGGACAAGAAGTTGTACAACATGCACACATGATACATTCGTACAATCCATCTAAATGCGCACGCTCATCTGGAGATTGCAGGTTCTCGCGTGATGGCGGTAGAGCACCGTCATCAATTAAGAAAGGCTTAACTTTCGCATAGTTATCATAGAACTGCGTCATGTCAACGATAAGATCGCGCACTACAGGTAGACCCGGTAGAGGACGAATGACGATCTTGTCACCTTGTAGAGCCGATAATGGAGTGATACATGCCAGACCATTTTTGCCGTTCATGTTCAAACCATCAGAACCACACACACCTTCACGACAAGAACGACGGAATGCGATGCTTGGATCTTGCTCTTTTAGCAGAATCAATGCATCGAGCACCATCATGTCTGAGCCTTCGTCTACCTCAAGTGTGTACTCTTTCATGTAAGGCTTAGTATCTACGTCCGGGTTGTAACGGTACAAAGAGAAGTTCAGTTTCATAATCATATCCTCCCTTAGTATGTACGTACTTTCGGTGGGAACGCGTCACGGTGTACTGGCGTCATGTTTACATCACGCTTTGTCATCGCTTCGGTTTCCGGGTTGTAGATAGAGTGGCATAGCCAGTTCTCATCATCACGCTCAGGGAAGTCGAAGCGAGCATGAGCACCACGGCTTTCTGTACGGTAGTTTGCTGCAACTGCTGTTGAGAACGCGGTTTCCATCAGGTTATCTAGTTCTAGACACTCAATACGTTGCGTGTTGAACTCAGAAGATTTGTCGGCTAAGTGAGCATCTTTCAGACGTTCACGAATTACCTTCAACTCTTCTAGGCCCGTCGCCATTGCATCACCTTCTCGGAATACCGAGAAGCTGTTTTGCATACAGCGTTGCAGGTCTTTACGGATTTGTACTGGATCTTCGCCACCAGTGCTATTTTCCCAACGCATAGTGCGCGCTAGAGAAGCTTCGATGTCTGATTCAGTTGCAGGGCGAGCTTCAACTTGAGCAGCAAGAGTCTCACCTAGGTGTAGGCCTGTTGCACGACCAAATACCACCAAGTCAAGCAGTGAGTTACCACCTAGACGGTTTGCACCGTGTACAGACACAGAAGCAATTTCACCACAAGCGTATAGACCTTGAACTTCCGCTTCGCTGCCATCCGCAAGTTGCTTAATCGCTTGACCAGAAACTTGAGTTGGAACACCACCCATCATGTAGTGACAAGTTGGAATTACTGGAATTGGTTCTTTCACTGGATCAACGTGTGCGAATGTACGAGACAGTTCACAGATACCTGGCAGACGTGATTCAAGTACTTCTTTGCCAAGATGATCAAGTTTCAACTTGATATGTGGACCCCAAGGTCCATCACAACCGCGGCCTTCACGGATTTCAATCATCATAGAGCGAGCAACAACGTCGCGACCAGCAAGGTCTTTCGCGTTTGGAGCGTAACGTTCCATAAAGCGTTCGCCGTCTTTGTTTAGAAGGTAACCACCTTCACCACGACAGCCTTCTGTCACAAGAACACCCGCGCCAGCAATACCCGTTGGGTGGAACTGCCACATTTCCATGTCTTGCATTGGAACGCCTGCACGAAGTGCCATACCAACGCCATCACCCGTGTTGATGTGCGCGTTAGTTGTCGATGCGTAAATACGACCTGCACCACCAGTAGCTAGAATTGTTGCTTTCGATTTGAAGTAACAGATTTCACCCGTTTCCATACAGATCGCAGTACAACCCATGATTGCGCCATCTTGGTTTTTCACAAGATCCAAAGCGTACCATTCAGAAAAGATGGTTGTCTTATGTTTGACGTTTTGTTGGTAAAGCGTATGAAGAAGAGCGTGACCTGTACGGTCTGCAGCTGCTGCTGTGCGCGCCGCCTGCTCACCACCAAACTCTTTTGACTGACCGCCGAATGGACGTTGGTAGATGGTACCGTTATCAAAACGAGAGAATGGAAGACCCATTTTTTCTAGCTCGATAACTGACTCAGGACCATTTTTACACATGTATTCAATCGCGTTCTGGTCACCAATGTAATCAGAACCTTTTACTGTGTCGTACATGTGCCATTGCCAATCGTCCTTATGCGAGTTACCAAGCGCAACTGTGATACCGCCTTGAGCAGATACAGTATGAGAACGGGTTGGGAATACTTTAGACAACAAAGCACAAGAAAGGCCTTGTTCCGAAATTTGTAGTGCAGCGCGCATACCTGCACCACCAGCGCCGATTACTACGGCATCAAACTCACGAACTGGAATAGACACTTACGCACCCCACAGAATAAATAGACCAGAGAAGACATAACCGAATAAAACGGCAATCACACCAAGTTGAAGTGCACCACGAAGTTTCGCGCACTTAATGTAGTCGGTGAACACTTGCCACATACCGATCCATGCATGAATCAGAACAGATGCAAGCGCCAACATGGTGAAGACTTTGGTGAAAGTACCACCAAAGAATTGGGTCCATGATGCGTAAGAGATATCTGAAAATGCACAGAAGCTAACCAGATAAATCGTGTATAGCGTCATAATGATGGCTGTTGCACGAATCAGTAGGAAATCGTGTACACCATTACGACCAAATGAAGATACGTGTTTTACCATACCAAGATCCCCGCCAATAGTGATAATACTGCAGTTGCACCAAAGGCAACTTTCGCGCTCATCGCGCCTGAATCTAGTTCTTCAAAATGACCTAGATCCATCAGCAAATGACGAATACCACCAGCGATGTGGTAGGCAAGTGCAGTCAGGATACCCCACAGGATGAATTTTACGAAGAAGCCATCAACGATATCTGCGGCTTCCATAAAACCCATAGGGGATGACAGAGAAATGGACAGTAACCAAAGTAATATACCCACCGCAACAAACGTAATTACCCCAGACACACGGTGCAGGATCGATGCGATTGCTGTGATAGGAAAGCGAATGGTCTGTAAATCTAAATTAACAGGTCTTGACTTTCTTTCTTTCACGGGCTTGCTCACTCAGCTCCATTGAGCATTTATTGTTATAACCAATTTCAGCTTCCAAACGTACAAAAGTTAACATTTAATTAACAAATTATCGCAATAAGCTCAGAGATAATTGTAAACACTTTGTTAACAACCGGAGTCCACAAACAAACCTCACTTTTGTTTCTAGCCCCGAATTTATAAGGATTTAACTAAAATTTTCTTTGCCAATATACGGCGAGCAACATTCTAATACAATTGGTGTAACAAATTATGCTACATAGAACAGATTTTTAACGATTTTCATGAGAAAAATCATAACAAGTGCACACAAAGATGGAGAAAAATTGACTTTAAGCTTTAACAACAGTACAAAAATGGCACATAAACATCCTGGACGGATTAAATAATAAACAAAGGAGATTGTTATGGCGGATAAGAAAGCGACCCTTCATGTTGAAGGTCAAGCGCCAATCGAACTGCCAATTATGGACGGTACGCTAGGTACACCTGTAATTGACGTTCGTAAACTGGGAGCCAATGGTTACTTTACTTTTGACCCAGGTTTTCTTGCCACTGCATCTTGTGAATCATCAATCACTTACATCGATGGCGGCAAAGGTATTCTTTTGCACCGCGGTTACCCGATTGATCAATTAGCCAATAACGCAGATTACCTAGAAGTATGTTACATCCTTCTTTACGGTGAAGCCCCTACCCGAGAACAATACGAGCAATTCAAAACGACTGTTACTCGTCACACAATGGTACACGAGCAAATCGCAAGCTTCTTCCATGGCTTCCGTCGTGATGCTCACCCAATGGCAGTAATGTGTGGTGTGGTTGGTGCTCTTGCAGCCTTCTACCACGATTCACTTGATATCAATAACGACGAGCACCGCGAAATTGCGGCTTATCGTCTGCTATCTAAAATGCCAACTCTGGCTGCAATGTGTTTCAAATACTCTGTTGGTCAGCCATTTATCTACCCACGCAACGATTTGAGCTACGCGGAAAACTTCCTACACATGATGTTTGCTAACCCATGTGAAGAGTATGAAGTGAACCCTGTTGTTGCTCGTGCGATGGATAAAATCTTCACACTTCACGCAGATCACGAGCAAAACGCGTCGACATCAACAGTCCGTTTAGCAGGTTCTTCTGGTGCAAACCCATTCGCATGTATTGCCGCTGGTATCGCATCACTTTGGGGCCCAGCTCACGGTGGCGCAAACGAAGCATGTCTGAAGATGCTAGAAGAAATCGGCAGCGTGGATAACATTCCAGAATACGTGGAACGTGCGAAAGACAAAGATGACCCATTCCGTTTGATGGGCTTCGGTCACCGTGTTTACAAGAACTACGATCCACGTGCGACCGTAATGCGCGAAACATGTCACGAAGTTCTAAAAGAGCTGAACATTAAAGATCCTCTGCTGGACGTAGCAATGGAACTTGAGCGTATCGCTCTTTCTGACGAATACTTTGTTTCTAAGAAACTGTACCCGAACGTAGATTTCTATTCAGGTATCATTCTGAAAGCGATCGGTATTCCTGTATCAATGTTTACGGTTATCTTCGCGATTTCTCGTACTATTGGTTGGATTGCCCACTGGAACGAGATGCACAGCGACCCACTAAACCGTATCGGTCGTCCACGTCAGCTTTACAAAGGCGAAACGCAACGTGAATTTTCGCCGCTTCATGAGCGCGAATAATCGTTACTAGAGTTATCAGATAAACAAAAGGGTTGAGATGTAAGTCTCAACCCTTTTTAGTTTTAACGATAAAAATACACGCTACACTGGATTATCAATATCCACAAACTCGACATCTAAACCGTATTCATCGGCTAACCACTTACCAAGTGCTTTGATGCCATAACGCTCTGTTGCATGGTGACCCGCAGCAAAATAGTGGATGTCCATCTCACGAGCGGTGTAAGTTGTTCGCTCCGAAACTTCGCCAGAAATGAATGCATCTAATCCATGCTGAACCGCAAGTTCAATGAAATCTTGTCCACCGCCAGTACACCAACCAACGGTTTCGATCATTTTCTCCGCATTATCTGGAGCGATATGTAGAGGCTCTCGATTAAGGACTTGGTTGATCTTGCTCGCAAATTGAGAACCAGTCATCGGTTTTTTCAAGCGTCCAAATAGGGCGACAGACTGCGGATGACCTTCTAACCCACCGTCGATTTCAATATCAAGAAGACGAGCAAGCTCTGCGTTGTTGCCAAGTTCAGGATGAATGTCGAGCGGTAGATGGTAGCCGTACAGATTAATGTCACTTTTAATTAGGCTACGAATGCGCTTACCTTTCATACCGCGAATGGGTTCTGGCTCCCCTTTCCAAAAATAACCATGGTGGACCAATAACGCATCGGCTCTGAGTTCAATCGCTTTATCAATTAATGCTTGAGAAGCAGTAACTCCAGTAACTACGCGCTTGATCTGTGGACAGCCTTCAACCTGTAAGCCATTTGGCGCGTAATCTTTAATTAACTCGGGCGAGAGTTTGCTGTTGAGAATCTTTTCTAACTGTAAATTATTCATTATCACTTCCAATTTCGAGCGAGTACCTCAAAGTGTATATCGAACTATGACACTGATGCTAGCTACCCTATTCTACTAACCAAATTTAGTTACAATAACGAGGCTCGCTGCTTTATCAACATCACTAAGGAATCAGGATGAATCAACTGCAACGTCTTTATCAATGGATCACCTCTTCTCCTCCTCTTTTTCAGTTGCTCCCTCCTTTTGCTACATTGGAAGACTTATCGATTAAACCTCTGGATGAATCTGAAGAGTACCAAGGGAACCCGAGACTGGGTTTTTTGTATCAGCATTTATGTACCGCTGCACTTGCTAATTCAGAACAATATGAAATTCTTGCAGAAGAAATTCAACTCAACGATAGCGACGGAAAAACCATTGGTGCGATAGATCTCATACTCAAAAATAGAACATTGGACCAACTAGAACATTGGGAAGTAGCGATTAAGTTTTATCTTTTACATGAAGGTGTTTGGTATGGCCCTAACGCGCACGATCAATTGCATACAAAACTGGATAGAATGCTCTCCCACCAATTGAAAATGAGCGAAAGGCCTGAATTTAGACAAATGCTTCCTCTGGATCAGTCTCCAAAGGAACGCTTGTTGATGCAAGGACGACTTTACATCAATCCATTTTCTAATGAAGTACCACCGAAAGAGTGCTTAGGCTTTGCTCTCAATCCAAGCCAAATCAGTGGATATTGGTGTTATCAAAGCCAATGGAGTTTGATCAATAAACCGCTTTACCACTTAAGCAAACCCAACTGGGCTATTGGTACGGATGATTTTTCTCAGCCGATTGAAAAACCAATGGAGCGATTTGAGCATGCACAAACAGCAGATGGCGAGTTCTGGTTTATCGTGCCAGATAATTGGCCACAAAATCCAAAGGCTCATAAATAGAGAGTTAACGACGAGTTGTAAAAAAGGCGACCATCTGGTCGCCTTTTTGTCAGAGTAGGTTTAATTACAAACCTGCAGCTGCAAATACTTGATTCACAATCTCTTGTGCTTCAGCTTCAATTTGTTTTAGGTGTTCTTCACCCTTGAAGCTTTCACAATAGATTTTGTAGATGTCTTCCGTACCCGATGGACGAGCAGCAAACCAACCATTTTCAGTCGTCACTTTCAATCCGCCAATCGCCGCACCGTTACCAGGAGCGTGTGTTAGACGCGCCGTAATCGGATCACCTGCCAGTGTTTCTGCTGCAACCATTTCTGGCGACAGTTTCTTCAACACGTCTTTTTGAGGTCCATTCGCTACCGCTTGAATACGATTGTACTTAGACTCACCATGTTTAGCGGCAAGCTCTTCGTAGTACTCTTGTGGGTTTTTACCCGTTACCGCAGTAATCTCTGCCGCTAACAAACATAGTAAGATGCCGTCTTTGTCTGTTGACCATGGTGTTCCATCTTTACGTAGGAAAGAGGCACCTGCGCTCTCTTCACCACCAAAACCAAACTTGCCAGTGTAAAGGCCATCGACAAACCACTTGAAGCCGACAGGCACTTCACACAGTTCACGACCCAAATCGGCTACTACTCGGTCAATAAGTGCACTTGAAACCAGCGTCTTACCAACAGCAACATCTTTACCCCACGCCTCACGATGACGGTATAGGTAGTCGATACAAACCGCTAAGAAATGGTTCGGGTTCATCAAACCTTTCGGCGTCACGATACCATGACGGTCATAGTCTGGGTCGTTACCAAACGCAAGATCGTATTCATCTTTCAGAGCTAGCAGACCAGCCATTGCGTATGGAGAAGAACAGTCCATACGAACCACGCCGTCCTTATCAAGCGACATGAACTGGAATGATGGGTCAATCGCTTCGCTGACCAAGGTCAGATCTAAGTTGTATGCTTGGCCGATTTGACGCCAGTAATCAATGCCGCTGCCACCAAGTGGATCCACACCAATTTTCAACTTCGATTTCTGGATCGCTTCCATATCGATAACATTTACTAAGTCATCGATGTAAGGCTTCACCAAATCCATCTCTACGAATAGCTCAGATGCTTTCGCTTCTGCTAGCGCTAGACGCTTCACATCTTTTAGGCCACCAGCAATGATCTCGTTCGCACGATCTTCAATCGCTTGAGTCAATTCAGCTTCTGCTGGACCACCATGTGTTGGATTGTACTTAATACCGCCATCTTGTGGTGGATTATGAGACGGTGTGATAACGATGCCATCCGCTTTCTCATCATGCTTTAGATTGTAAGTTAAGATAGCGTGAGAAATGCCAGGTGTTGGTGTGTAGCCATTATCCTGCTGTACGATGACTTTTACACCATTCGCAATCAAAACTTCGATTACGCTTGAAAACGCAGGTTCTGACAACGCGTGGGTATCTTTGCCCACAAACAACGGCCCTGTAGTCCCCTGCTTGGCACGTACTTCTGCAACTGCTTGTGCGATAGCAAGAATGTGGTTTTCATTAAAAGTTTGCTTGTCTGCTGTGCCACGGTGACCAGAAGTACCGAATTGAACCTTATGTTCCGCATTATTAGCATCAGGCTGAAGTAAGAAGTAGTTAGCAACTAACGCTGGAATATTATGGAGATCTTCCTGCTGCGCTTTTTGCCCAGCACGAGGGTGCATAGCCATGTTTGACATCCTTTCTTTTAAAAATAATAAAATTACAAAAAAGCCTCATAATATCCGCTAACTGCGACGCATTATGAGGCTTCTATCAGGTTTCTTAGATTGAACCTGTTACTTTTTCTATCAAGTCAGGTTGGAACTCCATGTGCGTCATCACTTGTTCAACCATTTGTCTCTTACGACTGGTATTGTTGTTTGTGATAACCCAAAACGGCGTACCTGGAATGGCTTTAGGCTTGGTGGTGTTACCATTGGCCAGTAAGGTTTCTTCATTGTCTGCAAAGTAAACGCGTTTGCGTCCCTTTACGTTTGTCGCTTGTGCGAAGCCTTCTGGATTTAACTTATGTAAGGTCGATAGTACTAACATAAAGCGATCAATCGCTTTCTTTAGACCGGCAAACTCATCAGAAATTAGCAGCGAACGCATCTCTTTCACTACATCAATAGATTCTGCTTTGCCCGCATCTTTACTTACTACAATCCCTTGTGGCTTCTCTACTGCTGGTGCCGATTCTGCTACCTGCAACTGACCATCAAGGTTTAAAAGGCGTCGCAAAATATCCGAGGCGCTTTCACCGATATGCTTAGTTTGGCTAGCAATGTAACGGTATAGATCCTCATCAACCTCAATTGTTTTCATTCGCTTTTCACATTCTCAATGTTTAAACTCTGGGGGATTATAACGAGATCCTTTCGGATACTCCACGTTAAACCCATCACGAATAAGATAAAATGTCAGCATTACTCAACTATAAGCAGGAAGGCCAAGGCCAAACAGTTGTTTTGATTCACGGATTGTTTGGTAGTTTAAGTAATCTGGGCCTATTGGCTCGTGATCTTGTTGAAGATCACTCAGTGATCAGTATCGACCTACGCAATCACGGTCTCTCTTTCCACTCTGATACTCATAACTACACTGACATGGCACAAGATGTCGCGACGCTTCTTCAGCACTTAAACGTTGAGCCATCGATAATCGTCGGCCATTCAATGGGCGGTAAAGTCGCGATGAAACTCGCTGATATAGCACCAAATCTTGTGAAACAGTTGGTCGTATTGGACATGGCACCAGTAGCTTACCAGACCAATCGTCACGACAACGTATTTGATGGTTTGCTGGCCGTTATCAAAGAAAAACCTGCGAACCGTCAACAAACGTTAGAAATATTAGCTCAACACATTGAGATGGATGGCGTTAGGCAATTTCTCTCAAAATCGCTGTTTAAAAACGAAGACCATATGGCTTGGCGATTTAACGTCAACAGTTTATTAAGTAACTATGCTGAGATCATTGGCTGGCAAGATATTGCTCCTACCGAGATCCCGACACTCTTCATTAAAGGCGGAGATTCGGACTACTTAATGCCAGAGCACCAACCGTCAGTACAACGACAATTCAAACAAGCTAAAGCACACATTATTGCCAACACAGGCCATTGGTTACACGCAGAAAAACCAGCTGAAGTGATGCGAGTGATCCGGAAATACATTTCGAGTTAACAAATTCGAAAAGCAACAATAGATTATTGAAATAACCCTCCTTGTAGTGCATTAACAATGCTGTGTAACAATGGTATAGTGCGCCCAAGATTTTTCGGCATGAAGGACTAAAATGCTTTACGACTATATGGATATGCTCGAGTCTATTGGGCTCGATCTTCTTTTTGCTGCTATCTTCTTTTTCATCGGGATGGCAATAAAAGATGTGCTAAAGCAAGGCAATGTACCTGTTTTTGGTCGTCGTATTGTATGGTTAGTCCTTTTCCTAGGCTGTGCTGGCTTTATTGCAAAAGGTATTATTCAGCTCACTTGGGAAGGCTCGGGGTTAGGTTAAACCCTCAGTACCATTGCCCATAACAAACAATGTAAAGGTATAGACTCTATGGCAAGTGTAGGTATCTTCTTCGGTAGCGACACAGGTAATACTGAAGCCGTTGCAAAGATGATTCAAAAGCAACTAGGCAAACATCTAGTTCACGTTCAAGACATCGCGAAAAGCAGCAAAGAAGACATTGATAACTTTGATCTTCTTCTTCTAGGTATCCCTACTTGGTACTACGGCGAAGCACAATGTGATTGGGATGATTTCTTCCCTGAACTTGAGCAGATCGATTTCTCTACTAAGCTAGTGGCTATCTTCGGCTGTGGCGACCAAGAAGACTACGCAGAATACTTCTGCGATGCGATGGGTACAGTGCGTGACATCGTTGAGTCTAAAGGCGGCACAATTCTTGGTCATACTTCAACTGAAGGCTACGAGTTTGAAGCTTCAAAAGCACTTGTTGAAGGCAACGACAGCCAATTCGTAGGTCTATGTATTGATGAAGACCGTCAACCTGAGTTGACTGACCAACGCGTCGAAAACTGGGTTAAGCAGATTTACGAAGAAATGTGCCTAGCTGAGCTAGAAGGCTAAGTAAGTATTAAAAAAGACCTCCGATTAGAGGTCTTTTTTATAGCATTAAATTAAGGCGCTTCCGTTACCGCCTCTTCTTCTCGATATTGAGGCTTCTTTCTCACATATAACTTGCGCTGAACTTCAGATACCATATTCCCTTGTTTGTCTTTTACATGCGTAATGAATTCAGGAAAGCACTTTTCGCCGTTTCGAGTCATCTGATAGATCTCGTCTAGCATGCCATCCGTGATCTTAAACTCAGCAAACAAATCGCTTTGTCCTGGCTTGATAAAGTTGATGCTCGCCTCTTTATCCCACACGTAATACTCTTCACGTAGAATACCCATCAACATGAGAGAGTAAATGGGATCGGTTAAGGAAAAAATACTGCCTCCATACTGTGTACGATTGGCATTTTTGTTCCACCAGCGAAGTTTCAAACGAACTTTAACCATTCGGAAGTCTTCAGAAATATGTAAGATTTTAATTCCGGCCCCCCAAAATGGTGGCCATACATTCAACGCAAATTTCACAATCCCTGGTTTATAAATCTTCGCGAGTCGCTTATTCATTGCAGTCCGTGCCCTCTCTAAGCTCATGTTACAAAATTGTAACTGGTCAGATCTGTAATATAATCGACCCATTTCCAATTTACAAAAAGATTCTATTAACCCTTTGAAGTTCGTGGTTTAATGTTTTTAGCGCTTCGCCTATAATGGTAGGAATATTGAATTCTGTTAAATCGCTGCAGATGATCCAACGGGAAAGTATATGTCAGATAATAATCAGGCGCTGAAGGATGCGGGTCTAAAAGTTACCCTTCCAAGGCTAAAAATTCTAGAAGTACTTCAGCAGCCAGACTGCCAGCACATCAGTGCTGAAGATTTGTACAAAAAGCTGATTGATCTAGGTGAAGAGATAGGTCTAGCAACTGTTTATCGCGTTCTAAACCAATTCGACGATGCAGGTATTGTTACTCGTCACCACTTTGAAGGTGGCAAGTCAGTCTTCGAATTGTCAACTCAACATCACCACGACCACCTAGTATGTCTAGACTGTGGTGAAGTAATTGAGTTTTCTGACGATATCATTGAAGAGCGCCAACGCGAAATAGCAGCTAAGTACAATGTGACGCTAACAAACCACAGCTTATACCTATACGGTAAATGCAGTGACGGTGGTTGCAAAGAAAACCCAGATGCGCACAAACCTGCAAAATAATTTGCTTGTAGATTAAAAATAAACGCCAGTTAAAGCTGGCGTTTATTGTATCTGTACTTTTTGTTTTGCTTAATCCAAAAACAAAAATGCCAGCAATTGCTGGCATTTTTCTATAGGTAACGATTGAGATTATTGGTTCTCAATTTTCGCCCATGTATCACGTAGGCCAACCGTGCGGTTGAACACTAGGTTATCTGCAGTTGAATCTTTAGAATCCGCACAGAAGTAACCCATACGCTCGAACTGGTAGCCTTGCTCTGCTTCTGCAGATGCCAGGCTCGGCTCAACGAAACCATTGATCACAACGAGTGAATCAGGGTTAATGGTTGAAGCGAAGTCTTCTGCTGCTGCAGGATTTGGAACAGTGAACAAACGATCGTATAGGCGAATTTCTGCTGGTAGCGCTTTATCCGCAGATACCCAGTGAATTACGCCTTTAACTTTACGACCATCTGCTGGGTTTTTGCCTAGCGTTTCAGGATCGTAAGTACAGTAAATCGTTGTGATGTTGCCTTCCGCGTCTTTTTCAACACGCTCAGCTTTGATCACGTAAGCACCACGTAAACGAACTTCTTTACCAAGAACTAGACGCTTGTACTTTTTGTTCGCTTCTTCACGGAAATCTTCACGCTCGATCCAAACTTCACGAGTAAACGGTACTTCACGCTCGCCCATTTCAGGTTTATTTGGATGGTTAGCCAGCGTTAGATTTTCTACAGCGCCCACTTCAAAGTTCTCAATAACAACTTTAACAGGGTCCAACACAGCCATCGCACGAGGTGCATTTTCATTTAGGTCGTCACGAATACAAGATTCAAGCGAGCTAAACTCGATCATGTTTTCTTGCTTCGTCACACCGATACGCTTACAGAATTCACGGATTGACGCAGGTGTGAAACCACGGCGACGTAAACCAGATACTGTTGGCATACGAGGATCATCCCAACCGTTAACCAATTTTTCGGTTACTAGTTGGTTTAGCTTACGCTTAGACATCACTGTGTATTCTAGGTTTAGACGGCTGAACTCGTATTGATGAGGACGACAATCAATTGTGATGTTGTCTAGTACCCAGTCGTACAAACGACGGTTGTCCATGAACTCTAGCGTACAGATAGAATGTGTAATGCCTTCTAGCGCATCAGAGATACAGTGTGTGAAGTCGTACATTGGGTAAATGCACCACTTATCACCCGTTTGATGGTGAGTAGCAAAACGTACACGGTATAGAACTGGATCACGCATAACCATGAATGACGAACCCATATCGATCTTCGCACGAAGACACGCTTTACCTTCTTCAAATTCACCTGCGCGCATTTTTTCAAATAGCGCTAAGTTTTCTTCAACAGAACGGTCGCGGTATGGGCTTGGCTTACCTGGCTCTTTTAGCGTGCCACGGTACTCACGAATCTGCTCTGGACTTAGCTCATCTACGTACGCTAAGCCTTTGTTAATCAATTCAATTGCATATTCGTAAAGCTTGTCGAAGTAGTTTGATGAGTAACATACTTCACCATCCCACTCGAAGCCTAACCAGTTTACATCTTTCTTGATAGACTCAACGTATTCGATGTCTTCTTTTTCAGGGTTTGTATCGTCGAAACGTAAGTTACATTGACCCTGGTAGTCCTGAGCAATACCGAAGTTCAAACAGATAGACTTAGCATGACCGATGTGCAGGTAGCCATTTGGCTCCGGCGGGAATCGAGTATGCACGCTAGTGTGTTTGCCATCCGCTAGATCCTTATCAATGATCTGGCGAATAAAGTTTGATGGACGAGCATCAGCTTCACTCATCTATAGCACCTCAAAAATATAAGTATTGTCAGAGAAAACGGAACTCTGTATCCGATATGGTTTTACAGAGTGCATTGTTTCTAATGATCCACAATTCTAAGCCATTAGACAACAAGAACTCGCGCTAAAACGGCAATATTTATCGAGTTCGCGTGAATGCACAGCAGATTCAAAGCACTAAAACAAAAAAAGACCTCCCGAAGGAGGTCTCTAATCAAATATTAGTTCGATGTAATTATGGTAGTTTTACATTCGATAGGTCTTCGTTTGCGCCGATTGCTTTCATTTCACCAGCAACGATTTCTGCTAGAGGACCAAGGATAACTTGAAGGTTGTTTTCACCTAGTTTAACAACACCTTTCGCACCTAGTTTCTTCAACACTTCTTCATCAGCTACTGAACGATCTTTCAGAGTTAGACGTAGACGAGTGATACATGCGTCAATTGAAGTTAGGTTGTCATGACCACCTAGCGCTTTTAGGTATTGACGAGCTAGGTCACCACTTTTTGCTTCACCTGCTGGTGCTGCTGCTTGGCTATCATCATCTTCACGGCCTGGCGATTTTAGGTTAAACGCGCGGATTGCGAAGCTGAATGTGAAGAAGTAAAGAGCACCGAAGCCAAGACCAACTGCACCTAGTAGTAGAGGTTTAGTTGCTAGACCGTAGTTCAACAAGTAGTCAATTAGACCAGCAGAGAATGTGAAGCCGTGTAGCGTACCAAGCATGTTAGCAACAACTAGCGATAAACCAGTGAACACTGCGTGAATCGCGTATAGAGCAGGAGCTAGGAATACGAACATGAACTCTAGAGGCTCTGTGATACCAGTTAGGAATGAACAGAATGCAACAGAGAACAATGCACCACCAACTTGGCTACGTTTCTCAACAGGAGCTGCTAGGTACATAGCAAGTGCTGCACCCGGTAGGCCGAACATCATTACTGGGAAGAAACCGTTCATGAATACACCAGCGCTCTTATCGCCGCCGAAGAAACGGTGTAGGTCACCAGATTTAACTGTTTCAGTTACTTCTTTAACAGTTGCTGTAATTTCTGGAGTTACTGAGTTAGCGAATTCAAATGTGTGAGTTTGACCAGCAACAAGAGTCTTAGCTAGAGCTGGGTCAACACAAAGTTGTTGTAGTGCAGGAAGAGCTTGACCAGCAGCTGTTGCGCCAGAAACTAGCACTTCTTGACAAGAACCCATACCAAACCAGAAGAAAGAGTTCAGTACGTGGTGTAGACCTACAGGAATTAGAGCACGGTTAAGCGTACCGTATACAAACTGACCGATTGCGCCAGAAGTAGAGATACCGTGAGCAAGTGCATCTAGACCACCTTGGATTGTTGGCCATACAATACCTGAAACAGCACCAGCAACTAGGGCGAACAAACCAGCCATAATTGGCACTAGGCGCTTACCAGAGAAGAATGCTAGCCACTCAGGAAGACGTGTAGCATGGAAAGCGTTGTAAGAATGGCCAGCAATGATACCTGCGATGATACCACCGAAGAATGACATGTTAACTGACGCATCGATTGTTGACGCTGTCGCAGTAAGTACGAAGTACGCAACCGCACCAGCAAGACCTGCAGCACCTTGACCGTCTTTTGATAAGCCGATCGCGATACCTAGACCAAATAACAATGGAAGGTTAGAGAAGATTGAGTTACCGGCTTGTGCCATAAACGCGATGTCAAATACATCAGGTTGGCCCAAGCGCAGTAACAAGCCTGCGATTGGCAAAGTCGCGATAGGAAGCATAAGAGCTTTACCTAACTTCTGCGCGTATCCGAGAATATTCACCTTAAGTTCCCCCTATAGGATTCGATGTTATGTTGAATGACTTATTTCAGTCGTTCAATTTAGTCATCGTCAGTTTATGACATTAATTTTGCTCCGCAAATTAAAAGCTCATTGTTTGTGATCATAATCACCACAATTTGCCCTTTCGAAAGGTTTTTGCTAGCGAGATCATAAAACTTATTTTATTATACGAAAAAATGGCGTTTTAAAGATAATATTCTCGCACTTTATGCAAGGCAGAATCAGTGTTATTTTGGTATCTCGGCGGGTAATTCTTAGTAACTTTGCTCTGAAAAAGAATCATAAAAAACAATTCATTTATTATTTTTCAGTTAGTTACTCTGACAATGACATCGATAAAACGCAACTTGCTGTATGTGACTCGTTATCTAATTCAGTGATACAAACTAAGTACCCACATGACTCATTCAGTCGCCGATTAGATAACGATACAGAAATTGAATTCTCATCTATAAGGACTAGCTGACTATGTACGCGCTAAGTAACTGTAAAATCTATACCGGTAGTGATGTTCTTACCGATCATGCGGTCATCGTTGAAAACGATCTAATTCAATCCATTGTGCCCGTTGCTGAACTACCGAAAGGCATTGAAGTAAAAGATCTTAATGGAGCTAACTTAAGTCCTGGTTTTATCGACCTGCAACTGAACGGTTGTGGCGGCGTCATGTTGAACGATGCTATCACAGCAGAAACGATGCAAATCATGCACGAAGCAAACCTAAAGTCGGGTTGTACCAGCTTCCTTCCTACGCTGATCACTTCTTCTGATGAAGATATGCGCGCGGCAATCTCCGCAGCTCGCGAATATCACAAAAAATACCAAAACCAATCGCTTGGCTTACATCTTGAAGGCCCATACCTTAACGTCGCGAAAAAAGGTATTCATAGCGTTGACTTCATCCGTCCATCCGATGACGGCATGATTGACCTTATTTGCTCAAATGCAGACATCATTGCCAAAGTAACTCTTGCGCCAGAGCAGAACGACCCTGAACATATCGCACGCCTAAAAACTGCAGGCATTGTGGTATCAATCGGTCACACAAACGCGACCTATGCTGAAGCACGCAAAGGTTTTGAGGCCGGTATTACTTTTGCAACTCACCTATTCAATGCGATGACTCCTATGGTTGGTCGTGAGCCAGGAGTGGTTGGTGCTATTTACGATACACCAGAGATCTACGCAGGCATCATTGCTGACGGCTTCCACGTAGACTACGCAAACATTCGAATTGCTCATAAAATCAAAGGTGAAAAGCTTGTTTTGGTGACCGATGCCACAGCTCCGGCAGGTGCTAACATTGATCACTTTATTTTTGTCGGTAAGAAAGTATATTACCGAGATGGTAAGTGTGTTGATGAAAACGGCACACTAGGCGGCTCAGCTCTGACTATGATTGAAGCAGTTCAGAACACAGTTGAGCACGCAGGTATCGCTTTAGAAGAAGCTCTACGAATGGCTACACTGTACCCAGCGACAGCAATTGGCGTTGAGGACCGTCTCGGCCGTATTCGAAAAGGCATGGTTGCAAACCTGACTATTTTCGATCGTGACTTCAACGTTAAAGCGACGGTTGTTAACGGACAATACGAGCAAAATTAAGCATGAATGGCGGACAGATTGGTAATGTAGATTTAGTAAAACAGCTTAACAGCGCTGCGGTATACAGGCTGATTGATCAGCAAGGTCCTATCTCCCGAATTCAAGTCGCGGATGTTAGCCAGCTCGCTCCAGCGAGTGTTACCAAAATCACCCGTCAACTATTGGAACGCGGCCTCATTAAAGAGGTCGCCCAACAAGCTTCAACAGGTGGTCGTCGAGCAATCTCATTGACCACTGAAGTGAAGCCTTTTCACTCTATCGCCGTTCGTTTGGGTCGAGACTACGTTCAATTCTGTCTCTATGACTTAGGCGGCACTGCACTGGCAGAAGATCAACACGAACTTCACTACACCAACCAAGCCGATTTGATTGCAGGTCTTATTGATTTATTAAAAGACTTCGTAAGTCGTTGCCAAGATAAAATTGACCAGTTGATTGCTATCGGTATTACGTTACCAGGCCTAGTTAACCCTACGACAGGCGTCGTTGAGTACATGCCAAATACGGATATTGATAACCTTGCGCTTGGTGAAATTATCCGAGAGAAGTTCAATACGGCTTGTTTTGTCGGTAACGACGTCCGTGGTATGGCACTTGCGGAGCATTATTTTGGTGCTAGCCAAGATTGCCAAGACTCTATCTTAGTCAGTGTACACCGCGGTACTGGCGCAGGCATCATTGTTAACGGCCAAGTGTTTCTAGGTTTTAACCGTAACGTAGGTGAAATTGGCCACATTCAAATTGACCCTCTTGGTGAGCAATGCCAATGCGGCAACTTTGGCTGTCTTGAAACGGTTGCTGCTAACCCAGCGATCATCCAACGCGTTAAACAGCTCATAGCACAAGGCTATGAGTCTAGCTTAACGCAATTGGAGCACATTACGATTGAAGATGTATGCACTCATGCTATGAACGGTGATGAGCTCGCGAAACAGAGCTTAGTACGTGTTGGTAACCAGTTGGGTAAAGCCATCGCTATCACCATCAACTTGTTTAACCCACAAAAAATCGTGATTGCAGGTGACATCACCGCTGCACAAGACATTGTTTTCCCTGCAATTCAAAGAAATGTAGAAAACCAGTCACTGAAAACATTCCATAACGATCTTCCAATTGTGGCTTCTCACATTGATAAGCAGCCAACAATGGGCGCTTTCGCCATGATAAAACGAGCGATGTTAAATGGCGTTTTGTTACAAAAGTTACTAGAAGACTAAGTTTATACAACTAATTGAGTTACAATCTCGGGCTGTGTTTTCACAGCCCGTTTTCGTATATCAGGAATCTAGCTCAACAGTATGGAAATTATTCTAATTACAACGGCTTTTTTAGCAGGCTTCATCGCGCTCAAATGCAGCCTTCCCCCTCTAGTTGGTTTTCTACTAGCAGGTTTTGGCTTACATGCCTTTGGCTATCAAAGTAATGACGTTATTGTCACTCTGGCTGATCTCGGCGTTACTCTTTTGCTTTTTACTATTGGCTTAAAGCTCGATGTAAAAACATTGCTTTCCAAAGAAATTTGGGGCGGTGCAACAGCGCACAATATTCTTTCAACCGCTTTTTTTGCCCTTGCGTTGTCAGGACTAAAACTGCTTGGATTAACGTCCCTTGCAAGTATGGAAAGCGGGCAGATATTGCTCCTAGCCTTTGCACTTTCCTTCTCTAGCACTGTTTTCGCGGTAAAAACACTGCAGGAAAAAGGTGAACTCAACGCGACATACGCCACACTGGCCATCGGTATTTTGGTTATGCAAGATATCTTCGCCGTCGTGTTTCTGACTGTTTCGACAGGCAAAGTGCCAGAATGGTACGCCATAGGTCTATTTGCTCTTCCTCTTCTGCGCCCGCTGTTTTACAAGTTATTGGATAAAGTAGGCCACGGCGAGATGTTAGTGCTGTTCGGCATTTTCTTCGCGCTTGTTGTGGGTGCCGGACTGTTTGAGTTAGTTGGAATGAAACCAGACCTTGGCGCCTTGATTCTTGGCATGATGCTCGCTGGTCACCGTAAAGCGTCAGAGTTGTCTAAATCGCTATTTAATATGAAAGAGCTCTTTCTCGTCTGCTTCTTCTTAAATATCGGCCTATCCGCATCTTTGAGTCTAACGGGTATCGCACTAGCGCTTTTATTCATTGTCCTTCTGCCTATTAAAGGATTGCTATACTTCCTGACCATCAACCACTTTAAGTTTCGCGTGCGTACTTCCCTACTCGCTTCTTTATCACTGTTTAACTACAGCGAGTTCGGGCTCATTGTCGGTGGCCTGGCGTACAAAATGGGGTGGATGCCGAGTGACATGCTCGCAGCCATTGCTGTAGCGGTTTCACTATCCTTTATTATCTCAGCACCTCTAAATCGCTTGGGCCATAAAATTTATCAACATTCCGGTAAATGGTTACAAGAAACGGCTGCAGAGAAACTCAACCAACGTGACCAGTTGATCAACCCGGGACATGCTCAAGTACTTATTCTAGGCATGGGGCGAATTGGTACCGGTGCATATGACGAGCTACGCGCACGTTACGGCAAGATTTCTCTGGGGATTGAGATCCGTGAAGAAGCAGCACAACAACACCGTTCAGAAGGACGTAATGTCATTTCAGGGGATGCTACCGACCCAGATTTTTGGGAACGAATCCTAGATACTGGTCACGTAAAGTTAGTTTTATTGGCAATGCCACACCATCAAGGTAATCAAACGGCACTAGAACAACTTCAGCGTAGAAACTACAAAGGGCAAATTGCCGCTATTGCAGAATATCCAGACCAACTAGAAGGTTTGTTGGAAAGTGGTGTGGACGCTGCCTTTAATATATACAGCGAAGCAGGTAGTGGTTTTGCGCGACACGTGTGCAAACAACTAGAACCTCAGTTCACTTCAATAAAATAACCCTAAAAATACGCAACAACGCTACTACCAATTAAAAGCCTTTCTATCAATAGAGAGGCTTTTTTGTTTAATTTTCATACCAAACCTTAATTCCATTCATTAAAACAACAAATAAGTTAAATATTATTTAATCAACAAGGCTTTTTATCATTTTTTTAATCACAAAACGTTGCTTTTTTTACTCAGAATGGCAAATTGAATCCATACCGATTAGAAATTGTTTAGTTTAGAAAGGATGTTGTATGTGTTCAGTATTTGGGATTTTAGACATTAAAAGTGATGCAGCGGCACTGCGTCCTATCGCGTTAGAAATGTCGAAAAAGCTTCGTCACCGTGGCCCTGACTGGTCTGGTATCTACTCTTCAGAAAGAGCAATCCTAGCTCACGAGCGCTTGGCTATCGTTGGTCTAAATAGCGGTGCTCAACCACTATACAGCCCTGATAAAAAACTAATCCTTGCCGTTAACGGTGAGATCTACAACCACAAAGAGATTCGCGCTCGCTACGAAGGCAAGTACGAATTCCAAACAGACTCTGACTGTGAAGTTATTTTAGCGCTGTATCAAGACATGGGTGCTGATCTTCTTGAAGAGCTAAACGGCATTTTTGCTTTCGTACTGTACGATGAAGAAAAAGATGAGTACCTAGTAGGTCGTGACCATATCGGTATCATTCCACTTTACCAAGGTTACGATGAACACGGTAACTACTACGTCGCTTCCGAAATGAAAGCACTCGTACCCGTTTGTAAAACAGTCAGCGAATTCCCTCCAGGTTCGCACTACAGCTCAAAAGATACAGAACCTCAGCGTTACTACATCCGTGACTGGAACGAATATGCCGCTGTTCAAGGTAACAGCACGAGTAAAGAAGAACTAACAGAAGCACTGGAAGCAGCGGTGAAACGTCAACTAATGACTGACGTACCATACGGCGTACTACTATCTGGTGGTCTGGATTCATCCATCACATCTGCGGTAGCAAAACGCTATGCTGCGATGCGTATCGAAGACGATGAAAAATCAGAAGCATGGTGGCCTCAACTTCACTCTTTTGCGGTTGGTCTTGAAGGCGCTCCAGACTTAAAAGCAGCACGTGAAGTGGCAGAAAAAATTGGTACCGTTCACCACGAAATGACATACACCATTCAAGAAGGTTTGGATGCTATTCGTGACGTGATTTACCACATCGAGACTTATGACGTAACAACGATTCGTGCCTCAACGCCGATGTTCCTTATGGGCCGTAAAATCAAGGCAATGGGCATCAAAATGGTGCTTTCTGGTGAAGGCGCTGATGAAATCTTCGGTGGTTACTTGTACTTCCACAAAGCGCCAAACGCAAAAGAGTTCCACGAAGAAACGGTTCGTAAACTGCTGGCTCTAAACATGTTTGACTGTGCCCGTGCGAACAAATCGTTGGCGGCATGGGGCGTTGAAGGCCGTGTACCATTCTTGGATAAAGAGTTTATTGACGTCGCAATGCGCTTAAACCCTGCAGACAAAATGTGTGGCAACGGTAAGATGGAAAAACACATTCTTCGCGAATGTTTTGAGCATTACTTACCAGACTCAATCGCTTGGCGTCAAAAAGAGCAGTTTTCTGATGGCGTAGGTTACAGCTGGATTGACACTTTGAAGGCCGTAGCAGAAGAGAAAGTGACCGATCAACAGATGGAAACGGCTCAGTACCGCTTCCCATACAACACACCAACAACTAAAGAAGGTTACGTATACCGCGAAATTTTTGAGGAGTTGTTCCCATTACCATCAGCTGCAGAATGTGTACCAGGTGGTCCTTCTGTAGCGTGTTCATCAGCGAAAGCGATTGAGTGGGATGAGTCATTCAAGAACTGTGTTGACCCTTCAGGCCGTGCAGTGCAAACCGTTCACAACGACGCTTACTAAGTAGAATTGGGCTGGAGCAGCAATCCAGCCCAATTATTTAACTTGTTGACGTTAAGATCAAAAAGAGGTGCGTGCGCACCTCTTTTTTGTGTTGGTGTTATTAGCGACTACTTTAAGTCTAAATCGGTGTTATCAATGCTAACTGGCACTCGCTTCGAGATCATTTGCACCAACATGATTGAACGCTTCTCTCCGTCTTGTTCTTGGAAAATGGCATCAATACCTGCAAATTGTCCGCTCTTAACACGAACCTGATCACCTGGTTTAGGCATGCATTCGGGTATGTTTTTTTCTGTGCAGCATTTCTCTAGCTGCTTCAACTCAAACACAAGATCGCCTTGAACTTCTTTTGGTTGGGCACCAAATCGAACAAAGTCGACAACACCGCGCGTCGACCGAACCGACGTAAAGTTCGGGCCTTGTTCATAATCAAAACGTGCAAATACATAACAAGGAAACAACGGTTCTTCGACCTTTTGTCGCTTACCGCGCAAGATTTTTTCGACTTCTACAGTTGGGTAGAAGCACTCAACACCTTGATTTTCAAGATGCTGCTTAGCCCTTATTTGTTCTCCACGCTTACAATAAAGTAAATACCAACGTTTCATTTTATTACTAGCCAATTATATTTTTGTTTCATCCTAGCATTAAGCTAAAGGTGAGTCATGAATATTCAAATTATCCATAAGAAGAACATTATACATTGTTCGCATAACTTACACTTTTTCAAAAGGTTAAGAAAATAAGTCCATAGGCAAAAATGAAAATTAAGTTTGTAACACACACCAACCACCAACAAAAGCTCCACAAAATCAAAAATAAACAGTGACTTAACAATGTTATTTAGTCGTAAGGCAAAATTTTATTGTTTGTAAGCAGTTAAATTGCAATGTATACGTAGGTGTCGTTAAAAAATGTAATAACTACTATTAGAAGAGCTTATGTCAAACCAACATCAATATTTCGGTCACCCTCGTGGCTTGTTCTTATTGTTCGGCACAGAACTCTGGGAACGCTTTTCCTACTACGCAATGCGTGCCATTCTAGTACTCTACTTAACTGATACCACAATGAATGGTGGTTTGGGCTGGTCAACGAAAGACGCGCTCGACCTTTATGGCATTTACACCGGCCTTGTTTACATTACCCCATTGATTGGTGGTTACCTTGCCGATAACTACCTTGGCCAACGCCGCTCAATTTTGCTTGGTGGTGCATTAATGGCTATCGGCCAGTTCACACTGGCACTTCCGGCTGACGCACTAGGCTTCGGAGCACTTCACACTTTCTATTTAGGTCTTGCTCTGCTTATTTGTGGTAACGGTCTATTCAAGCCAAATATCTCTACCATGGTTGGTGACCTTTACAATGAAGGTGATAACCGTCGTGATGGCGCTTTCACTATCTTCTACATGGGTATCAACCTTGGTGCTCTGCTAGCCGGCGTGGTTTCTGGATCTGTAACGAACTCATTTGGTTGGAAAGCAGGTTTCGTAGCAGCGGGCGTGGGTATGATAATCAGCCTTGTCATGCAAATGTCACTTTCACAGTCTTGGCTTGGTGATATTGGCCGTGAGCCAGCCGCGAAACGCGACCTAAACAATAAGAACGCCAAAACAAAACAGCCTCTTACCAAAGAAGAAGTAGATCGCATTAAAGTTATCTTGGTGATGAGCCTGTTTACTATCGTATTCTGGGCTGGTTTCGAGCAAGCTGGCGGTCTGATGAACATTTACACTCAGCAGTACACCGATCGTATGATTGGCGGTTTTGAAGTACCTGCAGCTTGGTTCCAGTCACTAAACCCATTCTTTATCATTACGCTTGCGCCTGTCCTTGCGGTTCTATGGGTGAAACTAGGTAAACGTGAACCAAACTCACCAGCGAAATTTGCTTTAGCTATGTTCTTCTTGGCACTAGGCTTCCTATGCATGGTTGGTGCAGTAATGGAACAAGGTGGTGATACTAACGTGAAAACATCCATGCTATGGCTAGTTGGCGCGTTCTTCTTCCATACTTTGGGCGAACTGTGCCTATCCCCTATTGGTCTGTCTCTTGTAACCAAACTGGCTCCGCTACGTCTTGCATCGTTGATGATGGGTGCATGGTTTGGTTGTAACGCTATTGCGAACTATGTCGCTGGTTACGTGGGTTCTCATGTGGGTGAACTTGGTGCAATGGCTATCTTTAGTGGCATCGCAGTAACCGCATTGATCAGTGGTGTGATTCTAATGTTATTCTCGAACACGCTTGTTCGTTGGATGCACGGTGCAGAAAACACTCACAGCACTGCAGAACAAATTGAAGAGCAACAAACACAAGTTGCTTAACATGGTTTCAAAGTTACTAAAAAGGGTCGCAATCGCGACCCTTTTCTGTATTCATTCAGTACAGAAAACCAAAGCTCTACAGCTTGCTGCGTACTAGTTCTGCCATCATATCGATATGCATGTCATCGTCGTTAAGGCATGGAATATAGTGGAACTGCTCACCACCCGCTTCCATAAAGATCTCTTTGTTCTCTCCAGCTATTTCTTCCAACGTTTCTAAACAATCAGATGAAAATGCAGGAGTCATGATATCAATTTTCTTCACGCCTTTACTGGTGATGGTTTCCAATGTTTTATCAGTGTAAGGCTGTAGCCACTCTTCTCGGCCAAAACGAGACTGATAAGACATACCAATCTGATCCGATGATAAACCAAGCGCCTCACCGAGCAAGCGAGTGGTCGCTTCACAATGCTGAGGATAAATGTCGCCATTGTCTGCATAACGTTTAGGAATACCGTGATATGAACACAGCAAGTAATCCCCTTTGCCATACTCTTCCCAGTATTGTCGAACCGAGTGTGCAAGCGCTTCGATGTACACTGGATGATCGTGATAATCGCGAATAAAGCTGAATGCTGGCATCACTGGCAGTTGCTTAAACGCTTTTGTGATTCCATCAGACACGGCTGCGGTGGTTGTCCCAGAATATTGTGGGTACAACGGTAGCACAATAACCTCTTCCACACCTTGAGCGATAAGAGCTTCAAAACCAGATTGAAGGCTTGGGTTGCCATAAGTCATGCCGAGTTCCACAGGCATATCGAGATGCTGAGCAAGTTTCTTTGCCTGGCGTTTGGAATACACCATTAAAGGTGAGCCCTCTTCCATCCATACCGATTCATACAACTTAGCGACCTTTGGCGAGCGTATTGGAAGAATCACACCATGTAAAATTGGACACCAAAGCCATCGTGCCATATCGACTACACGATGATCATGAAGAAACTGACTTAAGAAGCGCTTAACCGCTGGAGCGGTAGGTTCATCAGGTGTTCCTAGGTTAACCAGTAACACACCTTGTTTATTTTTAGTTTGCATTGCGTCCCTTTGTTTTCCCAGCATATAAAATGTATAAAAAAAGCGACCTTACGGCCGCTTCACTATAACAAAATTATTAAAAATTTTGATAATAGGTATTACCTATTATGCTAATGCCTTCTCGATATCAGCACTTACTTCAGCTACTTGCTTAGTACCGTCAAATTTTAGGTACTTAGTTTTGCCTGCTGCAGCTTCTTTACCGTAGTAATCGATAAGTGGTGCAGTTTGCTCGTGGTAAACACCTAGACGTGCACGTACTGTTTCTTCTTTGTCGTCATCGCGAACAACAAGATCTTCACCCGTTACGTCGTCTTTACCTTCCACTTTAGGTGGGTTGTAAACAACGTGGTAAGTACGACCTGAAGGAAGGTGAGCACGACGACCAGCCATACGCTCAACGATCACATCGTCAGCTACGTCGAATTCGATAACGTAATCTACTTCAACGCCCATTTCTTTTAGGCCATCAGCCTGAGGAATAGTGCGTGGGAAACCATCTAGTAGGAAACCTTTCTCACAATCGTCTTGAGCGATACGCTCTTTGATAAGACCAAGGATGATTTCATCAGAAACTAGCTGACCAGCGTCGATAACAGCTTTAGCTTGTTTGCCAAGTTCTGTACCTGCTTTGATAGCAGCACGAAGCATATCACCAGTAGAGATTTGTGGAATACCGTATTTATCCATGATGAAGTTTGCTTGTGTGCCTTTACCTGCACCTGGAGCACCTAGAAGAATGATGCGCATGATTTATCCTCTTTTATATTTAAGATTTATACCGAAGCTCACAATAGCTGTGCTTCGCAGGCATAAACCCTAGAAGCGCTCGCAACGATAAGTTTCGGTATAAGGTATATAGGCGGGCAAAAATACACGCCTTATTACTCACATTCAAGTCACAGATTCTATCACAGGTTCACAGAGCAAAGAGTGAATTAAGACTAAAGAATGTTAACAACACCCTCTTTCTGCAGCTATTGATTATTAACTCAACACCTGTAATGCGAAATTTTGCGACAACAAACAAAAAGCTCGCATTATGCGAGCTTTTCGATATTGATGACTTATTAAACCTTAGTCAAAAGCTTGTTGATAGCACCCAAGAACTGCGTTGGATCTTCCATCGAGCCGCGCTCTGCTAACATGGCTTGACCAAGTAGCACTTCGACCCAGCGGCCAAACGCTTCTTCATCCGCTTCATCCGCCATGCGCTTAACAAGTTCGTGCTCTGGGTTGATTTCAAAGATGTATTTCACTTCTGGCACAGCTTGACCTGCGGCAGCAAGCAGCTTCGCCATCTGAGTCCCCATCTCGTAATCATCCGTCACAACGACTGCGGGCGTAGATGCAAGTTTAAAGGTCGTACGCACGTCTTTCACGCGATCACCCAAGTAAGACTTGGTACGCTCAACAACCGATTTGAACTCTTCTTCGGTTTCTTTTTGCTTTTCTTTATCGGCTTCGTCTTCAAACTTACTCAAGTCAAGGCCAGCTTTTGTAATCGATTGGAACTGCTTACCATCAAACTCAGTTAGGTAGTTCATCAACCACTCGTCAATGCGGTCGAACATCAAAATGACTTCGATGCCTTTCGCTTTAAACTGCTCTAAGTGAGGGCTATTCTTCGCCGCCGCGTAGCTGTCTGCAGTTAAGTAGTAGATCTTATCTTGACCTTCTTTCATGCGCTCAACGTAGGATGCGAGACCAACGGTTTGTTCCGCAGAATCAACTTCTGTTGAAGCAAAACGCAACAGACCTGCAATTTTCTCTTTGTTCGCAAAGTCTTCCGCTGGGCCTTCTTTCAACACTAGGCCAAACTCTTTCCAGAATGATTGGTATTTTTCTTCATCATTCTTCGCCATGCGCTCAAGCATGGTCAGTACACGTTTCGTGCATGCATTGCGTAGCGACTGAGTCACTTTGTTGTCTTGTAGAATTTCACGCGAAACGTTGAGTGGCAGATCGTTTGAATCAATCAAGCCACGTACGAAACGCAGGTAAGACGGCATAAACTGTTCAGCATCATCCATAATGAACACACGTTGCACGTACAGTTTCAGACCTGACTTATGATCACGATTCATCATATCCCATGGCGCTTTCGATGGGATGTAAAGTAGGCTAGTGTAGTCGTTTTTACCTTCTACGCGGTTATGGCTCCACACCAATGGATCAGCGAAATCGTGTGAAACGTGTTTGTAGAATTCTTGGTACTCTTCATCTGAGATATCTGCTTTATTGCGCGTCCACAACGCTTGAGCTTTGTTGATTTGCTCCCATTTCTTCTCATCTGTCTCTTTACCGTCTTCATCACGCACTACAGTTTGGATAGAAACAGGAATGCCGATGTGATCCGAGTACTTGCTGATGACATCGCGCAGACGCCATTCATTTAAGAACTCTTTACCTTCGTCACGCATGTGAAGAATGATGTCAGTACCACGAGATTCTTTAGTGATGTTTTCAATGGTGTACTCACCCTCGCCCGCAGAATGCCATTGCACAGCTTCATCTGCTGGCAAACCTGCAGCACGAGTGCGCACGGTCACCGCATCAGCAACGATAAATGCAGAGTAGAAGCCAACACCAAATTGGCCGATCAATTGCGAGTCTTTGCTTTGCTCTTCTGAAAGCTTTGAGAAGAATTCCGCGGTGCCTGATTTTGCGATGGTGCCTAAATGTTCGATAACGTCATTGCGGCTCATACCGATACCGTTATCAGAAATCGTTAGGGTATTTGCACTTTCATCAAACGACAGCTTAACGCCAAGATCTGCGTTACCTTCATATAAATCTGGATTCGAAAGTGCCTGAAAACGCAATTTGTCTGATGCATCTGATGCGTTAGAAATCAGCTCGCGCAAAAAGATCTCTTTATTGGAATAAAGAGAATGGATCATTAAATGAAGTAGTTGTTTTACTTCTGATTGAAAACCACGAGTTTCTTTATTTTGAGATACGGTTTCGCTCATGTGTGCTCCATAACATCTAAACTAACAGGCTTTTTCAGGGACGACTTTGTGATTTAGCCCCATGAAATCACCACACTAAGATGTCATTTAACATGTGGCTGACAAATGTAAATTCAAGGTCAATATTGCTAAAAACGGTGTTTTTTTAGAAAAATTTAATTATCCTACCCCCCTAAAAGCATCTAAAACGTCGCGTATCTCCCATGCGCAAACGTAATTTTGTGATATAAATCACCATAATTACAACATCATCCATCTAAGAAGAACTAAATGACTAACATCGGCACCAAATTTCTACTTGCTCAAAGGTTTACCTTTGATCCAAATAGTAATTCGCTCGCTGACCAACAAAGCGGCAACGAAGTTGTACGATTAGGAAGCAACGAAAGCCGTATACTCCTGATGTTGGCGGAGAGACCAAACGAAGTTTTAACCCGTAACGAGCTTCACGAGTTTGTTTGGCGTGAGCAAGGTTTTGAGGTGGATGACTCAAGCCTGACTCAAGCGATTTCTACTCTGCGTAAGATGTTGAAGGATTCAACCAAATCTCCAGAGTTTGTTAAAACCGTTCCAAAACGAGGCTATCAACTCATTTGTACTGTTGAACGCCTAAGCCCACTTTCTTCAGACCCAAGCTCAATTGAAGTTGAAGAGCCAGCTTCTGATAACAATGACGCCTCTGCTAATGAGGTAGAAACGATCGTAGAGCCGTCTTTGGCGACGCCTTCTGACGCAATCGTTGAACCAGAAGCGCCAGTAGTACCTGAAAAAGCACCTGTGGCTTCTGCTGTGAATCCATGGATTCCACGCGTTATTTTATTTTTGGCACTATTACTACCGATTTGCGTACTGCTGTTTACAAACCCTGCGGAATCTCAGTTCCGTCAGATTGGTGAGTATCAGAACGTACCAGTGATGACACCTGTAAATCACCCGCAAATCAACAACTGGTTGCCTTCTATTGAGCAGTGCATTGAACGCTACGTTAAGCACCATGCAGAAGACTCCTTACCAGTGGAAGTGATTGCCACTGGCGGACAAAATAACCAGCTGATTTTGAACTACATTCATGACAGCAACCACTCGTATGAGAACGTGACATTGCGTATTTTCGCAGGTCAAAACGATCCAACAGACATCTGCAAATAAAGGAGGCCAGCATGAAGATTAAAGTAGCATCTGCGGTTTTGGCCGTATCTATCCTTTTCAGTGGTTGGTTGTACTGGGGCAGTGACCTTAAAGTTGAGCAAGTGCTTACATCAAATGAATGGCAGTCAACCATGGTGACTGTGATTACTGATAACTTGCCAGACGATACCGTAGGCCCGTTACGTCGAGTGAATGTGGAGTCGAACGTTAAGTACCTGCCGAATGGCGATTACATTCGCGTGGCAAACATCAAACTGTTCGCACAAGGCTCGACGGCTGAATCGACAATTAATATTTCAGAGAAAGGTCGCTGGGAAGTGAGTGATAACTATCTGCTTGTTTCTCCTTCTGAGTTCAAAGATATTTCTTCTTCTCAATCCAAGGATTTTTCTGAAGCGCAACTACGTTTAATTACTCAAATCTTTAAGCTAGATGCAGAACAAAGCCGCCGAATTGACGTGGTTAATGAGAAGACTCTGCTATTAACTAGCCTAAATCACGGTTCTACGGTACTGTTTAGAAACTGAATTTAATTAGTGATAAGGGGGCAAGATGCCCCCTTAATTTTTTCTCATGGATTGGTTAGACACTTTCACTCTCTTTTTCGGCTCGCTCGTTGCAAATACGTTGGCATCTCTTTCTGGTGGCGGCGCCGGTTTGCTACAGTTTCCTCTACTTATTTTTCTTGGCTTACCGTTCTCCGTTGCACTAGGCACTCATAAAGTGGCTTCTGTTGCTTTAGGCTTAGGAGCTGCAAGCACTCACCTCAAAGCCGGCACCATTAAATTGCCCATCGCCCTTTATCTGATTTTTGTTGGCAGTATAGGCGTTGTGATTGGCGCAAACCTCATCGTTCATATCCCTGATGGTATTGCGGAAAAGATGCTAGGCAGTATGATTCTGGCACTCGGTATTTATTCCCGCTTGAAAAAGCAGCTGGGGCAAACCGAAATCATTAAGCATCGCAATCAATTGGGTTGGATTCTTGGTGGTATTGGCATCATGTTGATAGGCATCGTCAACGGGTCTTTAACCGCTGGCTCTGGGTTGCTTGTCACTCTCTTTCTTGTGCGTTGGTTTGGGTTCGATTACAAACAAGCGGTCGCCTACACCATGATTTGTGTCGGACTGTTTTGGAATGGTATTGGCGGCGTCGCGGTTGTACAAGCAGGAGCACCGATTCACTGGGCTTGGTTACCAGTATTGTTGTTGAGCTCTTTTCTTGGAGGCAGTTTAGGCGCGTGGGCCGCAACTCGCTATAGCAACCGAGTGATTAAAATTGCGTTCGAAATTCTCACGTTTGCCGTGGGCATCAAATTGCTGGTTTAACCCAGTTAAAAGGAAATTTTCATGGATAAAGCAATCATTGATATTTATTACTGCCGACAATGCAACTGGATGTTGCGTTCGACTTGGCTATCACAAGAGTTGCTGCATACTTTTAGCGAAGAAATCGAAACCATCAGTTTGCATCCAGACACAGGTGGTCGATTCGAGATTTTCTGCAATGGCCAGCAAATTTGGGAACGTAAGAAGGACGGCGGTTTTCCTGAGGCAAAAGTACTAAAACAGCGCGTAAGAGACATCATCGACCCAGAGCGCGATCTCGGTCATTCCGATACAAAATAAGGGAACACTCGGTTCCCTTATTTAAATCATTTTCGTAGCGACTAACCTTAGTTGGTCGTTAAATCGTCGTCTGCGCCAGCACTTCACCTTCTGGCGTTTGAACACTGAACGTATTCCCATCCAGTAATCCAAAGCTTCTTGGTAAACCATTACGCGGGAAAGTCATTGAACCAGGGTTAAAGATCATCACACCCTCTTTCATTTCGGCTACGGGAACATGCGTATGACCATGAGCGATGATGTCACCCTCTCGCAAAGGCGGTCTTTTATCACTGTTGTACAAATGGCCATGCGTCAGAAAGATTCGCTTACCAGACTCTAGCAATACCCACGCGTAATCCATCATCATTGGGAAGTTCAGCAGCATTTGATCTACTTCGCTGTCACAATTACCGCGTACGGAAATGATTTGCTGACTGTATTGGTTGAGAAGCTCCGCCACTTGGGGCGGGTTATACCCTTCCGGAATCGGGTTGCGTGGTCCGTGGTTCAACGTGTCACCCAACAGCACCAAATGCTTTGCACCTGATGCTAGGAATAACTTGATGGTTTCTTCGGTTGCTGGCAAAGAGCCATGCAGGTCTGAGGCAAAAAATAGTTTCACGACGTTGTCTCCTCAAAATGTATGAGGCTATTCTACGGCATTCTGACGAATGCTCAACCGACTTCCCGATTACTGATGACGCACAGTCTCAATCAGCATTGGTAGCAAATGGAACCAAGCAAAATATCCGGCACCGACTAAAACTAATGTCCAAAAAACCATCGAAATGAACTTCGACTTCGCTAAATGGTGTAACGGGTCCGGTTCCCCACACCCTGGACATGTGTGAGCACGTTTCGATATTTGTTTCTCACACACAGGGCAAGAGACTAAAGGCATGATTTAAATTCCTCAACTATATGCTTAGGGCACAAAGAATAGCGCCTGTGAAAATATATGCAACATCACTAATAATCAATATCTTAGAGATTGACGCATGTCGCTGACTTGAGAAAAATATTACGCATGTTACTTACACAGTTTAGCCATCCTCTCTGACCATGCCATTAATCACGATATTGTTGTAACTCACCATGCCGATCACTTCGCCATCTTCAATCACGGGCGCGCGGCTGATCCCAAATCGCTCAAACAGACGAGCACAGTATTTAACGTTCATATTAGGATCGACACACAAAGCAGGCTTAGTCATGATTTCGTAGATATTGGTGCGCTGAGGGGCACGGTTATTTGCCAACACTTTCTTCGCAATATCATTCATTAGCACAATGCCGTATTCGTCGTTGTCATCGCGCTTTTTGACCACCAGCGCTTTCACTTGATACTTCTTTGCTAGAGTAATGCCTTCGTATACGGTCATCAGTCCATCTACCATAACGTAAGTAGCAGCCATGACATCCCTTACTCGTACTATCGTTTGATTACTCATAGTTCATCCTCAACCACCTTGGTCAACGTTTCGACTTGATGCGCAACACCTACGGCATCCTCGATATCAATTTGAATCGCAATCCCCTGCCCCGACTCTCGGTCAAACTCTCCCACTTCATTAATGGTCTCAAGTATGTGCCGAGAAAGGTGCTCTTCCACCACAAAAAGCAGAACATCCTTTTGCACTTCTAGGGTTAATCCAAAAAACGTCCGCTTCTGATTTAAACCTTGACCACGAGCATTATTGATCACGGTCGCCCCCGTTGCTCCTGCATCACGAGCCGCATCGAGCACCTTGTCTGTTTTGCTGTCTTCAACAAACGCGAGTATCAATTTAAAGCGCATTTTCTTCGTCCTCCGAGGTGTCTTTATTAAGCCACTGAGTAATTTGCGCATACCCCATTACGGATATCATTGGAAACAAACTGGCGAAGGCGATAAGCCCAAAGCCATCAATCATCGGATTCCTGCCTGGCACAGTTGACGCTAATCCTAACCCAAGCGCCGTCACTAAAGGCACTGTCACGGTAGAGGTAGTGACACCACCTGAATCGTAGGCAAGTGGAATGATCAACTTAGGCGCATAAAAGGTTTGAATCACCACGACGATATACCCCGCAATGATGTAGTAATGAATCGGGTCGCCCACCACAATACGATAACTGCCAAGCGCGATACCTATCGCTACGCCTAAAGCAACCGCAACTCGTAAGCCATTTACACTAATACTGCCACCAGACACTTGATTGGCTTTGATGGCCACTGCAATCAAAGATGGCTCAGCAATGGTCGTACTAAAGCCGATAAAAAAAGCAAAGGTGTACACCCAATAATAGTCGACCCACTCTAACGCCTGCCCAATAGAGACTTTAAACTCTCGGACGAATTCAGGAGCGGTCAACTGCACCGCCATTGTTTCGCCCAACGGAAACAATGCCATCTCCAAACCGAGTAAAAACAACGATAATCCAACAATGACATACGCAAAACCGAGCAACACTTTTTTGAGGTTATTCACTGGGCGGCGCAGCACAGCCAATTGAAAGCCAAAAATAATCGCCGCAATCGGGATCACATCACGAATGGTGGACAGCAACGTATCTAAGAAATGTTCGAATGAAATCATGTAACGGCCATCCCATAAATCATGACAAACATCATTGGCAGTAAAGAGGCAAACGCAATCAACCCAAAACCATCCACCATAGGGTTACGCCCTTTAATGGCCGAAGCTAACCCCACACCTAATGCCGTCACCAAAGGGACGGTAATCGTTGACGTGGTCACGCCACCCGAGTCGTAAGCAACGCCGATGATCGACTCTGGCGCAAACCAAGTGAGAGTCACAACGCCAACATAACCACCGATGATCATGTAATGAATTGGCCACCCTTTTAAGATGCGCAGCACCCCAATCACAATCGCAACCCCAACAGAAAAAGCCACCGTGATCCGCAGGCCAACGCCATACTCCGTCATGGATTGTTCGGAATTAGGGATCATCCCGCCTTCAGCCGCCACCTCTGAGGCCTCTTCTGCAACAGCAGTCAATGCTGGCTCTGCGATAGTGGTTCCAAACCCCAAGCAAAACGCAAAAATCAATAACCAAAACACACTGCCCTTTCGAGCAAAGGCTTGTGCCATATTTTCGCCAATGGGGAACAAGCCGAGTTCTAGCCCGAAAATAAAAAACGTCAGGCCTAAAATGACCAACAACAAACCAAAAAGAATCGAGACCAAGTTAGGTAAAGGCTCTTGCAGAACCACCAATTGGAAGAAGGTAATAACAATCACAATAGGAAGAAGATCGCGGGCACTGTTAAACAGAGCGCGGAACAAAGCAGTGAGTGCTTCCATGCAAATCCTCCCTTTGACGAACAAGTTATTGGCTCTGAAGGCGAGACCTGTCCGGTGATATCCTTATCATCTACTCTCAGTGTGGCATAAATTTCTACTCACAAACGTGAACAACCTTATGTCACCACTAACATTTGGTTACATTTTCCTAATATGTGAACTGGATGAGCCACCACGAAAATTTATCTGAAAGATGGAAGAACGCATGATAAGCAGCGCTGAACTGATCAAGCGAGGCGCAAAACGACTATAATGTTCTAATATATTGACATTCAAAGAGATGCTATGAAGATATTACTTACAGGTGGAACTGGGTTTATAGGGTCTGAGTTACTCAAACTGCTCACCACTCATCAGATAGTGTTACTGACCCGATCGCCAGACCAAGCCAAACAGCACTTGCAGTACGCTGATTTAGGTAATATCGAGTACCTTGCTTCTCTTGATGAACTCGCCGATCTCAACAACATAGATGCTGTCATCAACCTCGCAGGAGAACCAATCGCAGACAAGCGTTGGACGGAGCAGCAAAAAGAGAAAATTTGCAACAGTCGCTGGAAAATTACCGAGCAAATTGTTGAGCTGATTCACGCCAGTACCGAACCGCCTTCTGTGTTTCTTAGTGGATCTGCTGTCGGTTATTACGGCGACCAGCAGGATCATCCGTTCGATGAGTGTCTTCATGTGAATAACGACGATTTCCCGCATATGGTTTGCGCTAAGTGGGAACAAATCGCCAAACGAGCTGAGTCCGAACAAACCCGCGTTTGCTTTCTCCGGACAGGCGTCGTACTCGGGCTTAATGGCGGAGCACTCGCGAAAATGCTCTTGCCTTACAAATTGGGGTTAGGCGGACCGCTTGGCAATGGCAATCAATACATGCCTTGGATTCATATCCTCGATATGGTTCGTGCCATTATGTACCTGCTTGAAACCCCTCACGCGCATGGTGCCTTCAACATGTGCGCCCCTCACCCTGTGACTAACCGGATATTTAGCCGCACGTTAGCGAAAACACTCAAACGTCCTCATATTCTATTCACACCTAAATGGGTCATGGCATTGGCGATGGGAGAATCGGCATGTTTGCTGTTTGACAGTATGCGAGCCAAACCTAAGAAACTCACCGAGCTTGGCTTTAAATTTAGTTACTCAAGAATAGAACCAGCACTGAAGCACTTGCTTCAAGATAGAAGCTGTTGAATGATAAAGCTTATCTGTCTCTCGCATTAAGCTAACACATGAATAAATCCATCCTCATTACGGGTTGCTCAACGGGCATCGGGTACGTTTGTGCTCATGCACTCCATAAACAAGGCTTTAACGTCATCGCCTCTTGTAGAAAGCTTGATGACGTTCAACGACTCCAATCAGAAGGGTTAACCTGTATCCACCTCGACCTCGACGACCCAATAAGCATCACTAGTGGCGCAAAACAAGCGATCGAATTGGCTCAAGGCCAGCTTTATGCCCTGTTCAATAACGGCGCATATGGTCAGCCCGGTGCATTAGAAGATCTGCCTACCGAAGCATTGAAAGCACAATTTCAAACCAACTTTTTTGGTTGGCACCAATTGGTTCAAGAGGTACTACCCACTATGCGTGCTCAGGGTGAAGGACGCATTATTCAAAACAGTTCCGTCTTGGGTTTTGCCGCAATGAAGTATCGTGGGGCGTACAACGCCTCAAAGTTTGCCCTAGAAGGGTGGACAGACACATTACGGCTCGAACTTGCTGATACCGACATCAAAGTGGCGTTGATAGAGCCCGGCCCCATTGAAACGCAATTTAGACACAACGCTCTGCACGCTTTTGAGCAATGGATTGACGTAGATTCAAGCCCTCACCGTATCGCGTATGAAGGACAGAAAAAGCGTTTAGATAACGATAAATCGAATAATCGATTCGTGCTGCCCGCAGAAGCTTGTATCGAACCCGTTCTTCACGCGCTAACCAGCAATAAACCTAAAATTCGCTATCGCATTACGACACCAACCAAGTTGTTTGCGATTTTGAAACGATTATTACCCACTCGTGTCCTCGATAAAATTTTGCGACAAGCTGCATAGAAATATTTTGTCGTAATGTAATTTCATCGTAACAATGTGATGTCATTATGAGCACGTAGGTTTAAAAAACCTCACGCGCTCGAATCAATTTCTTATTAAGTTTATCAATTAAGACTTCCTCTTAAGATTTTGAACTTAAAAAGATTTGGTATCGCCACCCAGTATGTTTTGTACGAATGCGAGGCAACAATGACATTAAATCAGCTGAACTGGCTTAGTGTGGGTGTAGTGTTGACGATGTTCATCCTATTTTGATACCACACCTTGCACGATGCCATGCTCTGCTATCTAACGTGCGAGAACCACCAAATTAATTGCACTTTCGCTTGCAAATAGGATAACGCTGCTTCGGCAGCGTTTTTCCTAATATGCCCGACCCGCTTGATTTTCCATTCAATTAGCTCCATATCTACAGACATCGACCTGAATTAAAAGCAAGGACACTCAGATGCAATCCCCATTTATCGTTGAGTTAACAGAACAGAATTTTAGAGAAGTGCTTGAAGGATCAATGAACACGCCCGTTCTGATTCATTTTTGGGCCAACGCTCAACCAGAAAGCGCACAAGTGCTACCTGAGTTGCAAGCTCTCACTCAACAGTACAATGGTGCTTTTACATTGGCTCTGCTGAACTGTGAAGATCAACCAGCGCTTGCTTCCCAATTTGGTGTGCAAGTACTGCCAACAATCGCGTTGTTTGTTAATGGACAAGCGGTCGATGGCTTAGGCGGGCCTCAACCAATCGAAGCGATTGGCGCAATGCTACAAAAACATTTGCCAAGCCCTGACGAGCAACTATTGAAGCAAGTAAGCGAACTGCTTCAACAAGGCGAACATGCACAAGCTCTGAACGTCATTCAAACGCTGTCAGATGAACTGCAATCACGCGGTGATGTAAAATTAGCGAAAGCCGATTGTTTGCTAGAAACCAAACAATTCGAATTAGCACAAGAGTTGTTAGCAACCATCCCACTGGAGTATCAAGACAACTCTTACAAAAGCTTAATCGCGAAACTGGAACTGCATCAGCAAGCGGCTGAAAGTCCAGAATTAAAGCGCTTGGAACAAGAGTTGGCTGCTAACCCAGACAATTTCGAATTGGCATGTGAGCTAGCAGTACAATACAACCAAGTGGGTCGTGATGAAGAAGCGCTAGAGCTACTTTGGAACATTTTAAAAGTAAACCTAGGCGCGCAAGATGGCGAAGTGAAGAAGACCTTTATGGATATCTTAAGCGCCTTAGGACAAGGCAACGCTATTGCAAGTAAATATCGTCGCCAGCTGTACTCCATCTTGTACTAAACCCAGAGTTCTTCTAAAAATAAGACAATAAAGGCCGGAAATCCGGCCTTTATTTTTGTTAAAAGTCGCTATACAGCATTGGGGCTGCTGGTGGATATTCTATTGGTTGCCAACGATCATTAAAGGTGTATTTGGCATAAAGCATAAAATGGTTTGGAGTATAAAACTCAGAACGCTGCACATCGACTAATGCGCCAAGGTACCAACGTTTACTGACTCGCTTTTCCACCGCTGCTTCCAATGATGTACCAAAACCACCACCTTTGTCTGACGTCGCTACTGTCGATAAGTATGGTGCGTCTTCCTTGGTCCAAGAGTTGGAGACGGACGCACTCAACTGATATGACCAAGAGCTGTTGTATCGACCATAAAAGTTGATAGGTAAAGACACCGAGAAGTAACTTTGCGGGCTGTAGTAGCCACCGTGACCTAGCGTGTACTCACCCAAATTTTTGTCGTAATCAAGGTACATTAAGTTCGTACCAATACTTAAACGCTGGTCATCCGTTGCAATTAACTTATAGTACGCCCCACCTAACACGCCTAAACGAGTGTTGTCTTCAACCTTTTCACCAGTCAAACTATGATACTGCAAGCTACTCCAAAGACCGTAAGGCCCACCAGTGTCCCAGCTTGAGTTCAACTTCACACCAGTACGGATAACCCCACCCCATTTAGTCCCTTGAGGGTCAGTCGTGCTGCTAGGGACAGACATTCCAGCATAAGAAAGCGTGCTGCTGGTCTCTGGGCGACGCGAAGCTTCTGCAGTCCAACCTAACTCACCTAGATCCCCATTGATGCGCACACCACCAACCCATGTAGTATGGTCGAAACCAATTGGTGTCGTGCCGACATCGACCAACCAATCTTCAGCTTGCCAGCCCACTCCAAATGCCATACCTGATGCGTCATTTTGGAACGAAGTGCTGTCAGAATCGGTGGTTTTTTCATAGTAGTCCAACTGACCTGAATCGATAGAAACATAATCGGCTTTTAGCAACAGATGCCCATCCCAGCTCTCAATCGGGATTCGTGCTTCTATGGGCACTTGATTCGAAGTATTACGACCATCTCGTGCACTGTAATCCCAGCCAATTATGACATGACCATCACTCCGATCATGCAGTTTATCGATGTCCGATTTGACGTTACGAGTCAACCAGTAGTCGTCAGCAGTATCATATAGCTCGCGTAAGCTTGGGGGTTCTTTTTTTGCCTCTTCAGGTTCACGATTTTTATCCATTCGGTCATGATTTAAGGCTTGATAGGCGCGTGTTTCAGCTAACGCCCACTGTTGATTTTCCATTGCTATAGACATGCTATTGCGAAACGCTAATGCGTCGGCATCAGGCATCGCATCCAACAACTGATTTAGCGCATTAGCGTCATTTCGATAGCCTTGTTGATTAAACACCGCGGCCACTGTCATCAACTGTGCCGCAGTTAAGCTATCGCGCTTTTTATTCAAAATGAGGTGTATATCGTGATACGTCGCTTCATCTCCAGTCAAAGCACTGGCTTGCAACATGCCAATTTCTGCTTGAGTTTTAAATGGCTCAGGCTTTAAAGAAACTTGTTCATACAAATCCAACGCAAGCTTAGGCTGTTGATTAACCAGCATCAGATCCGCTTGACTCAACAGTCGACGGGTTTTGAGTTCATCAAGCTGTAATGCTTCCGAAGCACTTAAATCTTGTGTTGCGGAATTTAATGCTAAGTCCGCGTACCAACGATCAAAATCTTCAAAGTGATTCAAGCTTACCATCATGCTGCCGTAAGCCAGTTTGTCATCGGTTGACCAATCTTCTGAAAGCGAAATGTTTTGGAAAATCCTCTCAGCTTCCTTAACTTCATCAATGTCTAACCACGCACTCACTAGACGAGCGAGCGGTTGAATTTGACCTTGATAATCCGACTCTAGCGCACGTAATGTCGCCGTTACTGATTCAGGAGAAGCTAAGTAACGCGTTTGAATCTCTCTCAACTGAGCATCAAGCTTCAAGCGAGTTAAATTGCGCTGCATTGCGTCTGTCATGTCATGTTGTGCGATGCTCTCTAGCTCAGCGATGGCCTCATTCACTTTGAAGTCCTGCGCGAGATAAAGCGCGTAAGCAAATTTCATTTCAGGGTCATTACTAGATGTAGCCCAATCGGACATCAGCGTATCCGCGCGTACTTTGTCGCCCATTGAATGAATAACATCAGCAATATCAAGCCTTAACCATGGGGAGGTTGGTTGTAGCGCTATCAATCCCTCTACGGACGCTTTCATCGTTGCCTGATCATTTTGAGCGATTGCGATCCGCAGACGAGTCAAAATAACTTCCGACTTGATGCTCGCTATTTTTTCAGCGACCACTTTCTGCTGTGGGGCAGAGTAACTGCGCGCGAGTGCTTCCGCGCCAGACCAATCTTGCTGCTGAATACGAATATCTAAGCGACCACGCAATGCAGAGCTATTGCTGCTATCCAGTTGCAAAGCTTGTTTGAAAACCTTCTCTGCCGCGGCATAATTTTCTTGTACCAGATACAAAGAGCCTAATGATGAATAAGCATAAGGTTGGGATTTATCTACTTGAATCGCTTTTTGATAAGCGCTTTCTGCTTGCTTAAACTGGCCTTTTTCGACCAAGGCATCACCTTGGTCAAGATACGCCCAATATTGAGAAGTCTCGATTAGCGCTGCCCATTTTGAGGCCGAGTCAGGATTATGATCTAAGTGCTGAGCCTGTTTAAAGTATTCGAGCGCTTTTTGTTGCTGCCCTCTACGTAGATAAACCTTACCCATAGCACCAAGTAATTCAGGATCTCGCGGACGAGTCGTCAACGCATAACGCAGCTGAGCTTCTGCTTGGTCGGTTTTATCTTCCTCGAGCAACGTTAACCCTTTGAGCTTAGCGAGATAGGTGGGGTCTTTTCGTAGTTCCTTTTCCTTTTTCCAGCGCTCTTTCGCGCTTTGATTCGCTCTTTGAATCTCCATGTCAGACGGGTAGTAGCTAGCTAAAATGGCATATTGCTGAACAACTTGATCTGAAATAGGCAATTGATCCAATGCACGCAACCACGACGTTGCTGCATTTGTTCCAACCGAAGGAGCAAGCGCTAACTTTTTATAGGTATCGAGAATCCATGGATCGGCAGGATTCTCTTTGCGAATGTGGTTGGCTAACGCGAGTTGAAAAGACGGAACACTAGGATAATTTGCATTTAAACGTTCCAGTCCCTGTTTTACCGAGCTCCAACTGCCAGGCAAATTACTTTGCAACTGTAGGAATTCAAGTTGTAATGCTGGTGATGGCATTCCATTTGGAAAAAGAGCTTTGTAAGCTTGAATCGCTTCATCATAACGACCAGATTTTGCAAGCAACTGAGCGCGCTGATAATCCGCTCTTTTCTCTCCCTGTATGGCCATAATCGATGACAAGTTTTTCGCTTGAGGCGAATGAGGCGCCTGCCTGATTAAGCGATCAAATACGGGTTTTGCTAATTCTGGCTGCTTACGTTTCAGATACATATTTGCTTGATAGAAAAGCCCCGTTGGATTGCTTTCTTCAATCGCGAACAACCTCTCCAGAGTACTCTCGACAATATCATCTCGGCCAATCGCATCTGCTAGTTTTAGCTGCTCAACCAACCACTCAACCGAGTCAACTCGTGCTAATGATGTGGAAAATTGAACCAGCTCGATAGGCTTGTAGACCAGTGCGAGCTGCGACTTTGTCAGAGGTTTTGAACTAAAGCTTTCTGCATGCACAGTGCCGACGCCACCAGTCGCCAAAGCAACCAGTGGAATCCACCATAACGCGCGTCCTGTTACTGACATCTCTCGCTCCATACAGGAAGCAATTCACCTTGCACACCAAAACGGTAACGTTCTGCATGCCAACCAAGCCCAAATAGACTTAATACGTTGTCGTAATAATGATCGTTTTTGTCCATCACAAGTTCATTTTGAGCACGACTGAACTGCGCCTCCAACAGCGCAGATTCACCAGAAGCCGCGAGCAACGGAAGAGCCGCAGCAGAAAAACCTGCACTTCCTGATTGGGTATATTTACCCGTTTCAGTATTTACTTCTCTCGCGGGCGCACCAAGGGTTTTGGTTGCCGCCACAAACGGCTGCATTTTTTGCACTAATACTGCTTTTTCTGAAACTTGATCATTTAACATGCCCACCCAAAGATAAGTGCGGATCGCGTTGTAACTGCCTATCGGCCCAGTGACCCCATCTGAGCTATAACGACCATTTCTCAATGTTGCCCAGTCTGGGCTAAAGCCAGCTGGCATCGTTTTCTCTAGCATGTGAACACTTGCCTTATACATTGAATCCCAGTTGTATTGCGGGTACAGAGACTGCATACGAGCAATCAGTTGTAACGGAACATAACTCGGATTCACACGGTACTGGCTGTCGGCATCAAAGCCAGTTGGAGCTGGCAACAATACCGTTCCAACTCCTGCAACGTTGACGGTTTCTTCACGTAGAATACGACTCGCGACCAGATGTCCAAGGGTCTGATAGTAGTAGTTATTCCATAATCTTCCCGCCTCAACTAGGGAGTACGCTATCCACAAATCAGAATCTGATGCTGGATTAGAATCCAACACTCCGAACTGACCGTTTTCTTTTCTTCCCCACAACCAAGCAGGCAGCCTTGCCGTCAAATCCCCACCTGCCAAATGTGATTGAGTCCATTTTAAAACCTGATCGAAGGTTTTAGGGTCATTGGCAACCAACGCAAAAAACAATGCGTAAGATTGGCCTTCCGAGGTTGTAATCATACGCTCATCACTGCCATCAACGACTCGGCCTTGCTCCATGTATACCGACTTAAATGTTTCCCATTGTGGCCACTCGCAGGTGTTAGCCCACAAGTAAGGAGACACCAACAACATAAGGAACGAGATGACTTTTTTCATTATTCCTCTTCCTCAGTTTTTTCTAAACGTCTAGACGCGACTTGACGTAATACGCGCCAAAGCACAATGGTTACGATCACCACTAGCAAGGCGGCAAAGCACGCAACGATGACTGGGTGATTAGAGAAGTGATACCAAACGAGCTGCCACACAGGAAGCTTACCGACATAGTAGTGCGAACCCACGTTGTAGCTTGCTACTTCGTTATTTCTCAACGTCACCACCGAGCCAAACATGTGCTCCACTTTACCGGAGTCAGCCAAAGCGCGATCAACCGACGCAAAATCTGACGGGTGAGCCGCCATAATAGAAATGACGCTGCGTTTTTTCGTAAATGGCGATTCTGCACCATAAATAGCAGCAAAAGAGCCCTCAGCCTCAACAGAAACATAATCCGCGGCCACTTGACGAGCATCACTTGGACTCATCCAGTTCATTCCGAGCTGCTTTTCATTTTTGCTTGGTAGGCGAATTTGTCTCTGACCCTCTTTAACCACTAAGTTAACTTGGTCAGGATTATTAGCGGCTTCTTCTAGTGCATCCACAACACCGATCGTCAGGATGTCTTTATTTTTTAGTTGCTCAGCATTCCATTTGTCTGTCAAAAGCACCTGAATACCTGGGTACCCAGAATCACGTCCTAACGACCCCATGACGTTTAAGAAGGTCTGCAACACTTCTTTTGGAGCTCTCTCTGGAACAACAATCGCAGTTTCTGACAAATCGGCCATGCGAGTGTAAGGGAAACCAGAAGTAGCAAAAGCGCGCATATTTGGCATTTCGATGTAGTGAGGGAAACCACTAAAATCAACCGTAGAGTCACCATCAATGACCGCGTATTGCTTACTTGGTTGCGTCACCTGACATTGCCCATCGGTCACCGACGCAAAGCCAAACTCAAACTCGATTTGGTTTTTACTGCCAACTTTAAAGGCCGGAATACGAACAAGCGCATCACCACTCAGAATACTGTCATCTAATAGAGGAACACGCACACGGTTAGACTCACCACCTTGGCCTTTTGTGGTTAAGTTAAACGCCTCAATGAACTGGTCATTGATGCTCAAAGTCAGGCGAGAACCAGAATGATCCGCAGCAGGTGGCGAATACCGATAGTTAAGATCCATCGGTATACCACGGCTCTGCCAAGTAAAGAGATCGGGTGGTAAGCGCAAACTCACGTTGATTGGAGGAGGCGTTCGACCTTCCACTTGCAACATGCTTTTTTGTTCGACTAATTCAGATAATGCAACGGGACGAGCCGTACTCACCCAGTTTGGCGCATCGTACGGGACTCGTGGTTTGATTTGTTTGACTTCATTAATCTTCGCGATTGGCCCAGTAAGAAGTTGGTTTCCCAACGCCAAACCTTGCACCGCAACGTTAAGATCCTTACTGTCACGGCCTATCACTAGAAGAAGCTTCACGTACGGGTCAGTTGGGTGAGTGATAACTTGAAGACGAGGGCCATCCGTGTCTGGAAAATCTCTCAGAAACTCAGGTTTGTTGTCATTGGTAACAAAGACAATGGCGTTGCGCTTAGGTAACGTGTCGACACTAAAAGGGAATTGAGCTCCACGCCAACCCGCAAGAGCACCAAAGTAAGAGCTCAAGACACCAGCTGCTTTGACATCATCCAGATCATATTTGCCACCCATAACGACGGGCAGATTTAACTGGCTAAAATCACGGACATCAAAAAACGGCGCTGGCAACAAGCTCAAGTCACTTTCCAGCATTGTCTTTTGGGCAAACATTTCAATTCGACTGCTTTGGCTGATCTCGGCCCAAATGCTCGAGTCATTTGGGTTGGCACAGTCTTTCTGAGTATTCCCAATCAACTCAAAGCGAATTTGGTTGTAGTTACTGAAGTAACGAGTATCCAGCGGCATCGATAAGCTCAACTTTTTACCTTGCTGACCATCGACGATTGACGCCACTCCCATAAGCTCATTGTTCAAATACACTTTGACGTGAGAAACCAAAGAGAGCAACGCTGGTGAAGGTGTGATGTCAAAGTACAACGTGGCTTTAGACACCACCTCATCGAGTCGCGAACCGAAACCAATATAAGCACTGGCCTCACTACCTTGAATAGCAATTGAACCACTGTAACCCAATTGACTAAATGGAATGACACGCTTAAATACGGTCGAATTTTCAGCATCTTGCTGTGCCAAAGGCGTTGGTTGTTGCTGACTTACTTCTTGTGCCGCGAGACTGCCCGACATACACATGAGAGTGATAGCCGTCGTCAACGCCGTTAGTTTTTTATTATTTAGCATGACTTGAGGTCCTGATTGGGACATAACGAGGTCTTAGTGACCAAATAAATTCGATACAAAATAAAAGTGCATCCACACTGGCCTGAACAAACTTAGGACAATGTTGCAGCAAGCGTTTGTATCCATTAAAGCCGACTTGCAGTACAGCCTGCATACTCGATAGAGGCTTATCTGATTGATAGCCTTGTTGCCATTTCGCCCACGTATCTGCACGTGCAAATGTACATTGGACGTATTGGATTTGTTGTTGATGAGACAATTCGTTGAGTTGTAAACCAAATATCCCCTTATGAGCATAGGCAACCGTCATCGGGAACACGAATTCTTGACCACCGCGATTGAGGATCACTTCTAAGGTTTGGCCAAGTAGGTACGCACAGGTTGGTTCATCGACTCCGTCTATTTCAATGCGTACGCCACCCAAAGAGAAATCCTTCATCTGCGCTTGAATCAAGTGCCCCGAGTGAAGCCTTACCGCGACAGGAATCGCCACCTCTACTCGGTGATCTTTTCGCACTTGTTTGGCTTCTACCGCAACGGCGACAGCTGCACCTAAAATCAACAAGTTGTACATCGTCCAAACGAGGTTCACGATAACCGTACCGATTTCGTCTTGAGGTCCCCACCCCATTCGGTAAATCCCTACAGCAAAGCCCAGAATGTTGAGTGCAACCAAAACCAAATATGGTCGGGAGATCACCCAATCGTAGTGAGATTTTTCAACCAAACCGCCTTTTGCCGTTACGTTGAATGTCCCTTTATGGGGTGCAAACAAAGCCACCGTTGTTGGCCTTGCGATATACCAAGCAAGCACGGTTTCGTATACCTCACCCCAGAACGAATAACGGTAGTCACCCTGCATACGAGAGTTGGTCATGCTCGCGTGGATCATATGGGGCAATACGTACAAAATGATCGCCAGCGCTGGCGCATAAATCACGTAGGAATGCAGCAACAAATAAGCCAATGGTGCGATCAGGAATACAATCCTTGGGATACCAGATAGAAAGTGCAGCATGGCATTGACGTAACAAAGCCGTTGAGAGAGCTTAAGACCCTTTCCAGTCAATGGATTATCTACCCTAAATATCTGCGCCATCCCGCGAGCCCAACGAATGCGTTGCCCAACGTGTGCAGACAATGTCTCTGTCGCCAAACCAGCAGAAATCGGCTGCTTCAGATATGCAGAACGATAGCCTAAACGGTGCATGCGCAAAGAAGTGTGCGCATCTTCCGTCACGGTTTCGACTGCAATACCACCGACTTCCTCTAAAGGCTCTCGACGTAAAATAGCGCACGAGCCACAGAAGAAAGTTGCATCCCATAAGTCGTTACCATCTTGAATCAGGCCGTAAAACAAGTTGCCTTCGTTTGGCACGTTACGAAAGTTCGATAAGTTACGCTCAAAAGGATCCGGAGAGAAGAAATGGTGCGGCGTCTGAATAAGCGCCAACTTTGGATCTTTCAGGAACATCCCCATTGTGAGCTGAAAGAATGCTCGTGTAGGAATATGGTCACAGTCAAAAATCGCAACAAACTCACCGCTGGTATGCTTCAACGCATAGTTAATGTTACCGGCTTTCGCATGTTCATTCGTTGGGCGGCGGATGTAGTTCACCCCTACACTTTTGGCGAAATCTCGGAAGCTATCACGCTTGCCGTCATCCAGAATGTGGATGTTGAGTTTGTCTTTCGGCCAATCGACACCTAACGAGGCATAAACCGTCGCTTTCACGACATCAAGATCTTCGTTGTAAGTAGGGATCATCAAGTCAATAGTTGGCCAAGTTGACTGATCCGGTGGCATCGATACTGGTTTGCGATTCAATGGCCAGATATTTTGGAAATAGCCAAGCATCAGCACAATCCAAGAATACGTCTCAGCTAGAAGTAAAACGCCCCCTAGAAACAAAGCAACAGGATCGTCCCAGTTCAGGGTAGACGAATAACGCCACCACAAGTATCGACATGAGGCCGTGACCGACAAGATGATCAAAAGCATGGTAGGAAAACGACCCGGCATGCGACGAACCATCATCGCTAATGCCCAGAGTAACAACACAAAGACAGTCTGAGCCTGATAACCAAATGGCACCGTAAAACACAGCAAAGCGATTAACACCACGAAAAACAGCAAGGTGTAGTTCAACGCCATCGCTGACTTACTTGCTTTAATACGCTCTCGAACTCGTGGATCTTTGATGTTGTTCGCTGTCTGTTCTAACCAGCGGACGCTTTTTGCAACCAATTCAAATGGCAAGTAGAACGCATTGCGAATTTGCTCGGCTAAAGTCATCGCTAAGCTGCTGGTTTTTTTGGACCATGCTGTATTTACGTTTTGCTTGAAGCAAAGCAACCACACGCTTTGGATAACAAAACGCACAGGATCAAACCATCTCGGCGCAGCAAAATTAACGTTTGGATAGTAAGCCAAAGGCAGTTGCCATGAGGGAACACCCGAAATAACTGGCTTTAAAAATACAAAACTCAATGAAAACCAAAAAGACAAAGCACACTCACCAACCCAGTTTGTTTTGCAATTCCAGGCTTGCTCGTAAGCTTTCTTCTGTAGTCTGAATTGGTCCACTACCCAGCGTTGGAAAATCAAATTAAGACTTCGCATAAATTAGCTTTGGTCCTGAGCGCTTGATAACGCTGATACACACCAAAAAGCAAAAGACTGAAAATCTTTTGCGGCTTGACTCGATGGCGAATAGTGTTGAACGGTCGTCAGGTTTGCCACACATTCAAACAATGCCGTATCTCGATGAATCGAAACAGGAATCAACGATTCGCTAAGTTCCTTTTTCAGCACCAACATGAAATCACGACCAATTTCGGTTTCTGGCTGATACTTATTCACCAAAAAACGTAATTTGTCAGAGCGAAGCAATCTCGATAGCTCTTCATGTTGTAGCCAAGATTGAAGAGTGAGATAACTCAAGGCATCTGCCGTTACCACCACCACAATCATATCCATTGAGTCGACAAAAGATCGCACTTCAGGATCAGTAAGCTCTGCTAAGTCGGCGTGAAAAAGCAGCCACTGCTCACCACGGTTTTCGCTCACTTGCAACGTCATTTCACCTAGCATTGATAGGTAGTGAGAACGCTCGTTAAAGAACGCTTTTAACTGCTCAGAATTCAGATGGCCAAACGGTAAAAAAAGTGCACCTTGTGGGCTTTCATAACCAGCCTGGGTCCAAGGTTTATCTGAAAGAAGTTGTTTCGCCCAGCCATCTTTCTCTTCCTGCGGCAAGCCAAGATGAGTTTGCAGTAAACTGTTAGGCACCACCTCAATGGCCAGTACCTGTTTGTTTATCTTAACTAATGCTTGTGCCAAGTTCGCAGCGACGGTCGTTGAGCCACAACCACCTTTTAAACTAACAAAAAGAAGGCGTTTCATATCGCTTCCGTTTCTAAACCTTTCTGCTTATTACGCACTTGAGGCAGAGCATTACGAGCACTGTTGGCTTGAAAGACCAACCACTTATTTTTAGCTTGCACGTAAGACTCGTTTTCTGTTGTTTCAATATACTTATGTTGAGATAAGTTATAAGAAGAGTAGATCGAATTAATATCTTTTGCAGACTCAGTCATAACATTTTTTCACAATATAACGGTGTTTAAACTGCGGTAATGGCAATCCCGCCAGTTACTCTTTGCAGTATAAATTCCATTGTTGAAAAATTGACGCATCGACCTATGCGTCTCATATTTACAGAATGCTAATGAATGTGAACAGGATTATTTATAGTTCACATAATTAATAAATCCCTAAATGATGTTTGACTTCAGAAACAGGGGTTATGAAGATGAATTGTAATTATCCATTTACGATATATAAGCACAAAGAATAATTTACTAGTAAATCATAGACTTGCAAATTATTGAGTTTAAACTTATAAACATCATATGAAGCAATGCTATAACTATTTTAATTTTTGATCAATTTCGTTTAATATCTCGGCGTCATTTTCTTGTCGCCAAGAAAAGTAACATTGTAACGATTAGCATACAGCGGATTGTAAGCCACAACGCACAATAACAGTAAACCATTGATTATAAGGCCTTTTGATGTCAGCAATCTCCGGGTTATCCGCAATTACTTCTGAACGAGAGATAAATTCTGTTTATGTAAACTTATTTACACATAAGCAAATGGTTATTGATTATTTGTTCAGTACGCTACCAGCAAATAACAACACTTCACTTACAAGCTTTACAGACAAGGAAACTTTTTTGTCTGCATTGAATGATGAGGCCTTATGCAAATTCAATGACTTATCTAAAAATCATCTTGAACAGTGTTTTTTTCTTAGCCACAAATTCACAAATAAAGCGCCAAACGCTATAAAGCTTGCAAAAGATATTCATCAAACAAATATAAAGAAACTCTCTACATATATATTAGTAGTTCCAGATTCACTGGTATCATCAAGTGACGATTATTTTGTAAGTATTTTCCTACAAAACTTAAATGAACTGGCAAATAATAAAAAACTCACTATTAGTGTTTGTATATATGGGCATCTGACGACTTCACTATTAAAGCCCATTCTGATTTCTCATAATAGATACATTGCAGGTTTGGCGACCATGACATCATTAGATGACGCTCGCTACTGCTATCTTGTGGATTTTTGGTCCAATAAACACGGTGTAATTTCCCAAGACGAGTACCTTCTCTCTAGCACTAAAGATAAGAAGCTAAAAGCAACGCCTTACGAAACGCATCAATCTCGTGTCATACCGGAAGACAAATCGGATAGTGATAGAATATATATCAGTAGAAGAGCCTTCAGAGAAAACGAGAAAGCCCCAAAAGGGATGCGTATGGCCGAGAGTAATCAAGAACTCATAGCGATGTTAAACAACCCTCGCTCTTCAACTATTGTTTTCAGCTGTGATAACCAAAGCGAAGTTCAACAGATCGCGTTAGATTGCTACCGTTTAAGGTCCGCATATGGTCGTCAGCTAAAGATTATTGTCAGGGAGACCCAACAATGTCTGAGATATGCAGATGAAAAGTTCTTACTTCGCGCGGGGGCGAACTTCATTTCACATGCGCAGATCCCCCATATGCGCTTTATGACTCAGGTTGAAGCAATTCAAGGCCAAGTGCTTACACGCCCAATTCCTGACAGTTTAGAGGCGCTCTTAAAGCATGACCTTAAGTTTGGTAGCAAAGGCTACTTACAAAACCAGGACTTTAACCAATACTGTATTGACGTCATTTCCCACTCAACACACTCAAGTGTGAACTTTGCGCTCATCAAGCTGAACTTATTGCCAGGCATGACGGCAGAGGAATGTTTACGTCTTTGCCATATTCGAAGAGATGGCGACGTTGTGACAGCCTGCAAAAAAGCTCTATATGTCTTGTTCAGTGCTATTCGACAAAGCGATATTGATATTGCACTAAACAATATATTTGAGTTTCCAGTGAGAGACTTGTTTCACTCAACTCACACGTTTGATACTCAATTAGATATCGAAACAGAGCTAAAATTCATCGTTCAAGATGAAGCCGTCATATCCGATGACGTTTCAACCTTGACGACAGAGAGGGAAATATTCCATACCACCACCAATTCCATGGTTGATGTTCCCCCTTTGTTTGCTGTCAAAAAGGCCATTGAGCTTAAGGAACGTTCATGAATATTAACGACTTTTTACTGACCGCGAGTATCAGCTTAGGTATTGGCCTACTCCTAGGATACTTTCTTCGTGACCTAGTAAACGCAACCACACGCTTTTACCACAAGCACTTAAAACGCTCGCGCTATTTTGAGCTAGATACATCAGCCACTAACACCAAGAAGCTTAAGTAATGACATCGCATTCTCATGACTCTACCCCCTTCACTATAGGATTGGGCTGGTGGAACATTTACTTTATCGCAAAAATAGCGCTCTATTTTCAGGGAATCATCGATTTCCATCCAATGGAAAACTTTGCGCTGTTGATCTTCATCCTGCTGCCAATCTCGATGAAAAGCCTAAATACGGTGCGTCATATCGTTGTATTTGTCGCCGCAGCGTGGCTCTTGCATTACGATTCTTATCTCCCTCCGCTAGACCGTCTTTGGGCTCAAGCGGGACAATTAATGCAGTTTGAATTGAGTTATCTGGTCGAACTTTTGGGACGATTTTTATCATTCCAAGCAATACTCGGATTGCTCGCTTTATGTGGTGCGTACTTTATTTTGAGCAAGTTTGTTAGAGTTTCAGTCTTTGTGGTTATTGCGATGATCTATATAAGTATGCCAATGACGACTGAACCTCCGACAACAGTGGCTGCAGAAGTAACTCAACAACAGCCACCAACCGAGGTTACTGCTAGCAAACAACCTCAAATAACGGAAATTAACGATGCAAGTCTCAACACATTAACTGCAGATTTCTTTTCTAAAGAAGCCTCCCGACGTGTGATATTCGATACCAGCAGCGCAATGGATGCTCCTTTTGATTTGTTGTTCTTGAGTATTTGTTCGGTCGCGTGGGATGACATCGAAATTGCAGGACTGGCCGATCATCCTCTGTTCAAAGAGTTTGACATCATGTTCGACAATTTTAGTTCCGCTACGTCATACAGCGGGCCTGCGGTCATTCGTCTGCTACGAGCCAATTGCGGTCAACAGGAACACAGTCAACTGTTCCAACCAGCACCTTCAAAACAGTGCTACTTGTTCGAAAGTTTGAAAGAGCTAGGCTTCAAAGAAAATTTACTGATGAACCACAATGGTGTCTTCGATAGCTTCCTTGAATTGATCAAGAAAGACGGTGACTTACAAGCGGCTCTTATGTCTCAAGAAGGTTTAGCTCCTTACCAAAAATCTTTTGATGGCTCTTCGATCTTCCGCGATAAACAAGTATTGGATAACTGGTGGCAGCAAAGACTTAACAGTAGTGACGACAAAGTCGTGGCACTCTACAACTCAATTTCACTACACGATGGCAACCGGATCATCAATACGAATTCAAGCACATCCATTGCTAGCTACAAAATGCGCCTTAAGAATTTGCTTGATGATCTCTACGCGTTCTTTGAAACCTTAGAGTCCTCAAAGCGCAACATTGTTGTGGCCTTGGTACCAGAACATGGTGGTGGTATGCGAGGAGACCGAATGCAGATTTCAGGTATGCGAGAAATTCCTGCGCCAACGATCGTTCACACCCCGGTAGGAATTAAAATCTTCGGAGAAGGAATTCAACGTCAGGGCAGCACAGAACACGTCAATGCGCCCTCTAGCTATCTGGCGTTGTCACAGCTCGTGTCGAATATTCTGGATAAAAACATTTATCAAAGTAAGACGTTTAGCCCTTCAATATTGACGGAGAACCTACCAGAAACACGCATTGTCGCGCAGAACTCCGGTTCTACTGTGATTGAAGTACAAGGGAAGTATTATGTTTCTCTTGATGGTTCTAGTTGGATTGAATACCCAACAAAGTAGTCCCAACTAAACCATACAATGCAGTCTAAGGCCGGAAATCCGGCCTTTGTTTTGCCTAAAATCGCCCCGCTATCGTTTCTTCTCAACATCTTCGATTGTCTACAACCCCAAAATGCGTGAAAATGAATCAGTCATTATGCACTCAAGGGAATAAATCATGCCTATCGATTCACTGATCACTATCGGTATTTTCGTCGTCCTCGCTGTCGTTATCTTGTCTTCAGCCATCAAAACGGTTCCACAAGGAAACAACTGGACAGTTGAACGCTTTGGACGCTACACCCACACATTAAAGCCGGGTTTAAACTTGATCATTCCATTCGTTGATAAAATTGGTCAAAAAGTAAATATGATGGAACGTGTGCTTGATATTCCAGCACAAGAGGTCATTTCAAAAGATAACGCAAACGTGGTGATCGATGCAGTTGGTTTCGTTCAAGTTATCGATGCGGCTAAGGCGGCTTACGAAGTAAACGATTTAGAACACGCGATTCGTAATCTAACGCTAACGAATATTCGTACCGTACTTGGCTCGATGGAACTCGATGAAATGCTGAGCCAACGTGACATGATCAATACCAAGCTGCTAGCGATCGTGGACCAAGCAACAAACCCTTGGGGCGTAAAAGTCACGCGTATTGAAATAAAAGATGTTCAGCCACCAGCCGATCTAACTGCTGCAATGAACGCCCAGATGAAAGCAGAGCGTAATAAACGTGCTGAAATTCTCGAGGCTGAAGGTGTCCGTCAGGCAGAAATCCTCAAAGCAGAAGGTCACAAACAATCGCAGATTTTAAAAGCAGAAGGTGAAAAACAGTCTGCTATCCTCCATGCTGAAGCGCGTGAGCGTGCTGCTCAAGCGGAAGCAAAAGCGACTTACATGGTTTCCGAAGCCATCGCAAAAGGCGATATGCAAGCCGTTAATTACTTCATCGCGCAAGGCTACACAGAAGCTCTCAAGAGTATTGGTCAAGCTGAAAACGGAAAAATCATTATGCTACCTTTGGAAGCAACCGGACTCATGGGCTCTGTTGCGGGCATCGCAGAAATGTTTAAACAACAAAATAAAGATTAGGACCCAGTTATGGACTTGTTCAACCAGCTTGATGGCATAACATTTTGGCACTGGCTTGCATTCGGCTTTGTGCTGCTTGCCGTTGAGCTACTTGGTACAGCGGGTTACTTTCTGTGGTTGGGGTTATCGGCGTTATTAGTGGGAGCGTTATTGGCAGTGCTCCCTTTCGGCTGGCAACTTCAATGGTTATCTTTCGCGACTTTCAGTTTGCTGACAACTTGGTTATGGTGGCGACGCCAGTGGTCAAGAGACAAACAAGATGATCAAACAAGAGATCTCAACCAAAAGTACAAGCAGTTGATTGGCCGCAGCGTGATACTCGAGGAAAATTTTTCAATTGGGTTAAACAGAATTCGCATCGCCGATACCACCTGGTCAGCACAATGTGAGCAAAATATCCCAGCTGGTACTCGCGTAAAAATCGTTGCGATCGATGGAATAATCCTCATTGTGGAGCCTATTTCTGAGTAATTTATGTCAAAGTAATGAAGTAAAGACTGCTTCATTACTTTCTTTTCTCTCAACTCTTTTTATTTCATCGTGTTATTCAATTTGTCCTTAAAAAATAAGTAATATAAATATTATTAAATTCCATCTTGTAAATCCTATTGATATTCATCAACTAAGAATTAATCAAAAAGATAGTTCACTGCTTCCTGTCATTTTCAATCTAATTTCAATATAAAAAATAAAACAGTGTTGAATTAATTTTTGATCTTTCCAACTCCCTATACATACTTAATCCATAAGCATAAAGGTAAATGCTTATATTTTAGGTAAGTAGAAAAGTCTTTCCTACCGTTTTATTGATAACTGAGTTGGTCCTCACCATGCCAAAGGCAGAGCTTGTTCCAGCGCGGTTGGACACACAATGGGTGACACCATTTACTGTGGTATGTGTGAGCGGTATTAAGGTAGAGAGACATGTTTTTGTTTGAGTACTTAGCACGCCAAATACACAAACTTTGGGTAACAGGCGTAATAAAGTCTTAAACGTAGAGGGTGATCGTTATGAAATTATTAGCCGGAATACTATTAATATGTTCAGCTACAATTCCATTTACTATTCAAGCAAATGGCGCTTCAGGAGGAAGAACATTAGCACCTGAAGTGAAATGTGAATTACCAAATGGTAATGTCCACATGCTGCCACCGTTATATTGCAAAATGTATGACGGCAGAGAAGTAAAATAGAAAAAGGAGCCATTAGGCTCCTTTTTGATTATTCACTAATTGATTAGTGGAAGCTGTAAGGGATAAGAACTTGTAGACGTAGGTCTGTCTCGTCCGCGTCGCCAGCACCAGCGTACTCGTCACGCTCTAGGATTGTACCGTGTAGACGGATTGTAGAGCCTTTAAGCGCACCACTCTGTAGAGAGTAAGATACTGTTGCGTTGAATGCGTACTCGCTTTCGTAATCCCAGTCACCAGATGCACCGCTTGCAGCTGAGTCAGCACCAGAACCGTAACCAAAGCCTAGGTAGTAGTTCCAGCCGTTACCTTGGTTGTAAGATAGACGGTTGTACCATGCTAGCTCGCCCGCTTTGTTCCAGTCAGATAGAGCATCCCACCACTGAGACCAAGTACCGTTGTTCATACCGTAAGTATGGATAGTACGTGGAACGAAGTCAGAACGGTTGTCTGTGTCTGTGTAACGTAGTTCAGACATCCATGCTAGCTTGCCGAAAGACTGGTTCAAAGATAGACCAGTGTGGAAACCTAGACCATCGTATTTCACATCGTCATCAACACCGTAGAAGTCAAATGCAAGAGTTGTACGGTCACTTACTGTGTACTTCAAGTAAGCTTTGTAAGATGTGTTGTCAGTTTCGTTGTGGTAGCTAGTCACTTGACCTGCACCCCAGTCGATACCATTTGCGTATTTAACGCCAGTCGCTTGACCAAGACCAACTTGGAAGAACAAGCTGTCAGTTAGGTTACCGTTTAGACCTAGAGAGTGTAGGTAGCTCCATGAAGTGTCAGACCAAAGCGCTGGTGCGTAGTCATCTTCGTGAAGTAGCCAAGGTGCTGTGAATTGGTCTGCACCGAAGTAGCTTAGGTTGAAGTCGCCTAGCTTAGCGTTTAGTTCGAAGCCACGGTAAGTACCAGGTACAAAGCTCCATACGTTACCAATAGTACCGTTACCACCAGCTTGTAGCATACCTACACGAGCGTTAAAGTTTTCGTTTGCTTTGAATTTAAGCGCAGCTTTGTAAACTTTAAGTTGTTGGCCGTCACCTGCACCCCAGTCTAGGTTGTTACAGGTTGAGATTTCGTTACATAGGTAGCCTTCGTTTGAGTTGTAAAGGCTGTCGTTGTAAAGATCACCAGAGTAGTAAGCCGCAACATCTGCACCAACCCAACCATCGTGGTAGCCAGAAGTGAAGTCTAGGATAGCGTTGTAAGAAGAGTAGTTTAGACGGCTCCAACGGTCACCGTTCTCACCACCAGGTTTACCTGTAGTACGTGTACGTGAACGAGTGTCAACTAAGAACATTGCATTAAGACTAGAGTCATGCATAAATTCGTTCACTTTCTCTACGTATTCACCACCCGCTGCACTCTCAGTCGATGCAGTAGCTGGAGCAACAGCAACAACACCAAACATTGCTGCAGTTAACGCTGAAACCTTAAAAAATTTGTCCATGGAAAAACTCCTAAAAATGGATATAGCTGTATTTTTCTATCTCACCTTTAGTTGGCCGCCGAAGGAGAGAAGTAAATTCCTGATTAAACCTCATTATTTCTAATTTGGTTTTTTTTAGTTCCTGCATACACACCGTGTATCCACGCCATTAAGACTAACTTCGCACCTAAAAACATCCAAACGGAACTTATTTTTTTTCTAAAAAAATATGAGCCACGCCAAAGTTCCATATAAGTTATTGATCCAGATCTTATTTTTAACACCAACACCGCAACATTGAATATATACATTTAAATTCAAATACTTAAATCACCACGTAAACATTCAACATGAAGTGCATCGCAGACTTGAATACAAATAGATTCGGATATTCGAAGGGGAGATCCTGATCACTGAAACGCAGAAAACACAAAACCAAGACATACAATCACACTTAATATGCGTAAAGAAAAAGCCCCACAAGCTTTGCCTGTGGGGCTTTTAGTTATTTTTTATCTTTTTTGATAGTGCTTAATTTATCAATTCAAGCAAGTCTTGCTCAGTTTTTATCTCGATACCCAATTCTTGAGCCTTAGTGAGCTTAGAACCTGCATTTTCACCAGCAAATAAAATATCGGTTTTCTTGGAAACACTGCCAGTGACTTTTGCACCCAAAGATTGCAACGCCTCTTTTGCTTCAGTTCGTCCAAGTTGAGATAGTGTACCCGTTAGCACGACAGTTTTACCTTCTAGTGGCAGTTCTGCGCCTTGCTCAGGTGCACTAATTTCTGGCCAGTGGATACCTTGCACAAGGAGATCTTGAACAACGGCTTGGTTTTGCTCTTCTTCAAAGAAAGTCGTAATGTGCTTCGCAACTACCACACCAATATCTTGAACAGCAATAAGTTGTTCTTCCGTTGCAGCTTGAATCGCTTCCAGTGATTTAAAGTGTTGAGCTAGGTTTGCCGCCGTTGCCTCGCCCACTTCTCGAATACCTAGCGAGTATAAGAAACGTGGCAAGGTTGTTAACTTCGATTTTTCTAATGCATTAACAATGTTTTGAGCAGATTTTGGCCCCATGCGATCCAATACGGTTAACACACCAGCCGAAAGCTTGAACAGATCGGCAGGTGTTTCTACCATTTCACGATCGACCAATTGCTCGATAACTTTGTCACCTAAACCATCAACATCCAACGCTTTACGTGAGACGAAGTGCTTGAGCGCTTGCTTACGTTGAGCTTGACAAACCAAACCGCCAGTACATCGAGTCACCGCCTCCCCTTCGATACGCTCTACGTGCGAACCACAAACAGGACACTGAGTTGGGAAAATAATATCTCGCGCCGTTTCTGGTCGACGCTCTTTGATGACAGAAACCACTTGAGGAATCACATCGCCAGCACGACGAATCACGACCTGATCACCAATCTTTACTTGAAGGCGCTCAATTTCATCCGCATTATGCAGCGTTGCGTTACTCACCGTCACGCCACCAACAAACACGGGCTCTAACTTAGCAACAGGAGTGATCGCTCCCGTTCGGCCAACTTGGAACTCAACTTCATTCAATGTGGTGATTTCTTCTTGAGCCGGGAATTTGTATGCGATCGCCCAACGTGGAGCGCGAGCAACAAAACCCAGGCGCTCTTGGACGGCAATATCGTCAATTTTGATCACGACTCCGTCAATTTCGTAGGGTAATGCATCACGACGCTGCAGAATGTCTTGATAATAAGTTTTTACGTCTGCCAAACTGTCGACTCGCTTGGTCTCTGGACACATTGGCAGTCCCCAAGATTTTATCTGTAGAAAACGCTCATAGTGACTAGCTGCCAAATCAGCCCCTTGCACAACTCCAACACTGTATGCGTAGAAGCTAAGTGGGCGCGAAGCCGTAATACGCGAATCTAATTGACGTAAACTGCCTGCTGCTGCATTGCGAGGGTTCACAAATACTTTTTCGCCCTTCTGACGCGCAAGCTCATTCAACTTTTCAAAGCCCGCTTTCGGCATAAATACTTCACCACGAACCTCAAGACGAGCCGGCCAGTCATCACCCCTCAGCTTCAGAGGAATGGCATTAATGGTGCGCACGTTTTCAGTGATGTTTTCACCCGTAGTACCATCACCACGCGTTGCCGCTTGAACTAAAACACCGTTTTCATACAGCAGACTCACGGCTAAGCCATCTAGCTTTGGTTCACAACAATACTGCTTAATGCTTTCTCCACCGATTCGGTCTTGAGCACGTTTATGGAAGCTGTCGAGTTCACTGTCGTCGAATGCATTATCTAATGACAACATTGGGACTTCGTGTGTCACCTGACTAAATTCAGAAAGCGGCTTACCACCCACTCGCTGACTTGGCGAATCAACCGTCACTAAATCAGGATGTTGAGCTTCAATTTCTAGCAGTTCACGCATTAGGCGGTCGTATTCTGCATCTGGAATCTCTGGATTATCTTCCACGTAGTAGCGAACGGCGTGGTAGTGCAACGACTCTTTGAGTTCTTCTAGCCGTTGATGTACTGATTCAGACATAGTAAAGCCCCGTATATTGTCAATCGATGAGGTTGGGAATCCATGAAAAAGGGCTCCAATCGGAGCCCTTTTATAATTGGGTAGTAAGATTATGCGTTAGCTGCATTAAACTCAACTATTTGGCGTCGATAAGCAGCTAAACGGTCAGGAGTCATTAAGTTTCTCTTGTCATCGAGAACATTTCCTCCCATATCATCCGCAATCTGCTGCGCAGTTCTCAACATCAAGTTGAAGTTTTGCTCAGCTTCGCCATAGCAAGGCAACGTCATAAAGAAGGAAATGCCTTTCGTCGAAAACTCTGCGGGATCACCATGCTCAAGTGTGCCCGGATGCATCATGTTAGCCACACTGAACAGCACTTTACCGTTACCAGATAAATCAACATGACGATGGAAGATATGCATCTCGCCATAGATAAGACCATTTTGCTGCATACTGTCAAAAAGTTCAGTGCCAATAAATGGCTCTTCGCCCGCACAATGAACATTCAACACGATCACTTGCATTTCCGGCTCTGGCTTTGGTTCTTCTGGTTGTTCAACAACGGCAGGAGACACTTCTTCAACCATTTCCATCTCTTGTTTAGGCGCATCAAATGCAGAAGGCATGATCTCTTCTTCAATCACCTCTTGCATTGGCTCTTCGACTTCAGACGGCTGAATTGCTACATCTTCAACATCGTTTTTCATCGCGACAAAAGAAGGGATTTCCTCAGTTTCTTCTTTTACAGAAGGCTTTTCTTCTGTCACACCACCAAGCAAGGGATCTGCCTCAAACTTACTATCAAACGTATTTTCCATCCCAAAGTCTGGTTCTTTGCGATCTTTACGGATGATTTCGAAATCGTCTTCAGGGGCAGGAGCGAAACTGCGCTCTTGCTCAACCGAATCTTTATCTCCTTGGTCAACATCCAGCTTACCAAGTGGCTTGTTGCCAAATTTTGCTTTGCCTTCTTTCTTACTGCTCCACAAACCATGAAACAGCAATGCCGCGATGGCTAATGCGCCAACAACAATGAGTACGAATCGCAATTCCTGCATTATTTACTCTCAATATACCTGTTTTTACTACTCGCAATTCCTTGAGCAGCAACCCAAGTGCAATAAATCTGAATGATACGTTTACTTTACCAAAACTATATGTAGGTTTAGAACAACTTAATGCAAGAAGTTCCGTTTTTTGTTGTGATTCTTGCCACGATTCCACTTTGCAAGACCCTAATTGTTAGGGCATTGAAAGAAAATCATCGACAGGTACAATGAGTTCTCACTCACACGAAAATATTGGATATGAAGATTAACAATCAGCAACGAACCGGATTCGGTTACTTCCTATACGGAATTCAATTGGCGCTCTCTCCAGAGATAAGACGTTTTGTCGTGTTACCACTTTTAGCAAATATTATTCTCGTGGGTGGGGCTATCTTCTATCTATTCTCCCACTTGAACATGTGGATTGAAGGTTGGATTGGACAGTTACCAGAGTTTCTCTCTTGGCTCACGTATATCTTGTGGCCCCTACTTGCTCTAACGATACTGGCCACCTTCTCTTATTTCTTTAGCACGTTAGCCAACTTTATTGCCGCTCCCTTCAACGGGCTGTTAGCAGAAAAAGTTGAAGAGACACTAACCGGAAAAAAAATTAATGACGACGGCTTTACGGCTGTTCTAAAAGATGTGCCTCGCGTACTTGCTCGCGAATGGAGAAAACTGCTTTATATACTGCCTAAAGCAATTGGCTTGTTTTTGCTCTTACTTATCCCGGCACTAGGGCAAACTGTTGGCCCGGTTTTATGGTTTATCTTTACCGCGTGGATGCTCGCGATTCAATATTGTGATTACCCGTTCGATAACCACAAAATTCCGTTCAACGACATGCGTTACAAATTGAAACAAAAGCAAGGTAAAGCCTATGGCTTTGGTGTGTTGGTTTCAGTATTCACAACGATTCCAATTTTGAACCTTATCGTCATGCCTGTTGCAATATGCGGTGCGACCGCCATGTGGGTGGCAGAGTTTAAACATCAGCGCTAGGTCAAATTTAGTGAAAGGGAAGGCTGTTCGATGCGCTTCCCTTTCTTTTTACTAAATTCTCGGCCAACCTAATAAGATATAACTTTTTAATCCTTTTCCCTTTTTTTTATACCGCATATTCTTCTATCCATATTCACACAACGTGTAATGAAGGAACATCACTATGAGCAAAATCTACGAAGATAACTCTCTTACCATTGGTAATACGCCCCTAGTTCGCCTAAACAAAGTGAGCAAAGGTAACGTTCTAGCGAAAATTGAAGCACGCAACCCAAGCTTCAGCGTTAAGTGCCGTATCGGTGCAAACATGATTTGGGAAGCAGAAAAAGCTGGCACTTTAAAGCCAGGCGTAGAACTAGTAGAACCAACCAGTGGTAACACAGGTATCGCATTAGCGTTCGTAGCAGCCGCTCGCGGTTACAAATTGACTCTAACTATGCCTGAATCAATGAGCCTTGAGCGCCGCAAGCTACTTAAAGCACTAGGCGCAAACCTTGAGCTAACTGAAGCAGCAAAAGGCATGAAAGGCGCAATTGCTAAAGCAGAAGAGATCGTAGCAAGCAATCCTGAAAAATACCTTCTTCTACAACAGTTCAACAACCCTGCTAACCCGCAAATTCACGAGAAAACAACTGGCCCTGAAATCTGGGATGCGACAGACGGTGAAATCGATGTGCTAGTAGCAGGCGTTGGTACGGGTGGCACTATCACTGGTACAAGCCGTTACATTAAAGGTGAGAAAGGTAAAGCGATCACTTCTGTTGCTGTAGAACCTGCAGAATCACCAGTAATCGCGCAAGCACTAGCAGGCGAAGAAATTCAACCAGCACCACACAAAATCCAAGGTATCGGTGCAGGTTTCATTCCTGGAAACCTAGATTTGGACATTATCGACCGAGTTGAGCCAGTGACTTCTGAAGAAGCAATTGAGATGGCTCGTCGACTAATGGAAGAAGAAGGCATCCTTGCAGGCATCTCTTCAGGCGCCGCTGTCGTTGCTGCAAACCGAATTGCAGAACTACCTGAATTTGAAGGAAAAACCATCGTAACAATTCTGCCAAGCTCTGGTGAACGCTACCTAAGTACGGCGCTATTTGCTGGTATCTTTACCGAAAAAGAGAACCAACAATAATATGTGGTCAAATCAATTTTTCGTCTAAAAAAGCCCCGTTCAGGGGCTTTTTTGTTGATCCCTGCCCTACCTTTGGTAATATCAGGGTGTTTTATTTCTAGCTTCAAAATAAAGAAGCAGAACACAAAAAGGTTTCAAAGTAATTGCGCACGCAAACAGTTGCGTAGTTACCAAACTTTTGACTAGTATCAGAACTGACACGCTTTGAACTCTCCCGTGCTAGCGCACAAGATATAAAGCAGTTAAGCTAAATCTAGTCACAAACTAACAAAAAAATACATTTATTGGGGTATATCACATGTACGAGAAGCAAGTAGAAATCACAGCAGAAAACGGTCTTCACACTCGTCCAGCTGCACAGTTCGTTAAAGAAGCTAAAGCATTCGACGCGGACATCACTGTGACTTCTAACGGTAAAAGCGCTAGCGCTAAGAGCCTATTCAAACTACAAACACTAGGCCTAGTAAAAGGTACTCTTGTTACTATTTCTGCTGAAGGCCCACAAGCTCAGCAAGCTGTAGACCACCTAGTTGCTCTAATGGACCAACTACACTAATCCGGTCTCCTACTCCAGAAGCCATTTTGTGAAAGCAAAATGGCTTCGTTGGAAATAGGCTCAAAACTAAGCTAAAACTATTCGTTAGCGCACCCATTATTCTCCCGTTTTATAAAGTTGACCAAACTTAAGGTAAGGCTATGATTTCAGGCATCCTAGCATCTCCTGGTATTGCAATCGGTAAAGCACTACTACTTCAAGAAGATGAAATTGTCCTAAACACAAACACTATTTCTGATGATCAAGTAGAAGCAGAAGTTGCACGTTTCTTTGACGCTCGTAACAAATCTGCAGCTCAGCTAGAAACTATCAAGCAAAAAGCGCTTGAAACTTTCGGCGAAGAAAAAGAAGCGATCTTTGAAGGTCATATCATGCTTCTTGAAGACGAAGAGCTAGAAGAAGAAATCCTAGCACTTATCAAAAACGACAAGATGACTGCTGATCACGCTATCCACTCAGTGATCGAAGAGCAAGCATGTGCTCTTGAGTCTCTAGACGACGAATACCTAAAAGAACGTGCAACTGACATCCGTGATATCGGTTCTCGTTTCGTGAAGAACGCACTAGGCATCAACATCGTTTCGCTAAGCGACATCAATGAAGAAGTTATCCTAGTTGCTTACGACCTAACGCCATCTGAAACAGCGCAAATCAACCTAGACTACGTGCTGGGTTTTGCTTGTGACATCGGTGGTCGTACTTCACACACTTCTATCATGGCTCGCTCTCTTGAGCTTCCTGCTATCGTTGGTACTAACGACATCACTAAGAAAGTTAAGAATGGCGACATGCTGATTCTTGACGCGATGAACAACAAGATCGTTGTTAATCCATCAGAAGCTGAAGTAGAAGAAGCGAAAGCAGTTAAAGCTGCATTCTTAGCTGAGAAAGAAGAGCTAGCAAAACTTAAAGACCTACACGCAGAAACAACAGATGGTCACCGCGTAGAAGTTTGCGGCAACATCGGTACAGTGAAAGACTGTGACGGTATCATCCGTAACGGTGGTGAAGGCGTTGGTCTGTACCGTACTGAATTCCTATTTATGGACCGTACTGCGCTACCAACTGAAGAAGAACAGTACCAAGCGTACAAAGAAGTTGCAGAAGCAATGAACGGTCAAGCTGTGATCATCCGTACTATGGATATCGGCGGCGATAAAGATCTACCATACATGGATCTACCTCAAGAGATGAACCCGTTCCTAGGTTGGCGTGCAGTACGTATCAGCTTGGATCGTCGTGAAATTCTTCGTGATCAACTACGTGGCATCCTACGTGCGTCTGCACACGGTAAGCTACGTATCATGTTCCCAATGATCATCTCTGTTGAAGAAATCCGCGAGCTTAAAAACGCAATCGAAGAGTACAAAGCAGAGCTACGTGCTGAAGGTCTTGCATTCGACGAAAACATCGAAATCGGTGTAATGGTTGAAACACCTGCAGCAGCAGCGATCGCACACCACCTAGCGAAGGAAGTATCTTTCTTCTCTATCGGTACAAACGACCTTACTCAGTACACTCTAGCGGTTGACCGTGGTAACGAGATGATCTCTCATCTTTACAACCCTCTATCACCAGCTGTACTAACCGTGATCAAGCAAGTTATCGACGCTTCTCACGCTGAAGGTAAGTGGACTGGTATGTGTGGTGAGCTTGCAGGCGATGAGCGTGCAACACTTCTACTTCTAGGTATGGGTCTGGATGAGTTCTCAATGAGCGGTATCTCTATCCCTAAAGTGAAGAAAGTTATCCGTAACTCTAACTTCGCAGAAGTGAAAGCAATGGCTGAAGAAGCACTTTCTCTACCTACTGCAGCAGAAATTGAAGCAGTAGTTGAAAAGTTCATTGCTGAGAAAACTCAATAATCAGTAGTACCAAGTTATTCAATACTTAATGGCCATTAGACGGCGAAAAAAGTCGTCTAATGGGCTATATTGGTATACTATAATTCGACAGAATAAAACCAAACCTTAGGAGCATGACACAATGGGTCTGTTTGACAAACTTAAGAAGCTTGTATCTGATGACAGCGCTGACGCTGGTGCAATCGAAATCATCGCACCACTATCTGGTGAAATCGTAAACATTGAAGATGTGCCAGATGTTGTTTTCGCTGAGAAAATCGTTGGTGACGGTATTGCTATCAAGCCAGCAGGCAACAAAATGGTAGCTCCTGTAAACGGTACTATCGGTAAGATCTTCGAAACTAACCACGCATTCTCTATCGAGTCTGACGACGGTGTTGAGCTTTTCGTTCACTTCGGTATCGATACAGTTGAACTTAAAGGCGAAGGCTTCACGCGTATCGCTGAAGAAGGTCAAACTGTTAAAGCTGGCGACACTGTAATTGAATTCGATCTAGCTCTTCTAGAAGAGAAAGCGAAGTCAACACTAACTCCAGTTGTTATCTCTAACATGGATGAAATCAAAGAGCTGAACAAGCTTTCTGGTTCTGTAACTGTTGGTGAAACTCCAGTTCTACGTGTAACTAAGTAATTTTTACTTATCCGAACACGAAAAAACGCTGCCAATGGCAGCGTTTTTTATTATCTGAATTTTTTCTGGCCGATGCGCATCGCTGAAACACGTTCAACTGAGCAAGCCTAGTGTAGAGCTCGGCCTTTGCTTCGCTTGAGCGAGTAATGCAGTTGTCGCATCCTGCAGCACCTGAGAGCGCACCATTACTGTCGACTCCCGAGCAAAGTCTGTATCTCGAATTCGCCCTTTTGATTCCGAAACACTCCGGTTAATGGTGTTTAAATTATCGATCGTGCCACTTACACGATTCTGAAATCCACCGATTTCACTGCGATGAGAATCAACATACTTTATCGCCGCATCCACCACACCAATGGCAAGCTGAGCGCCTCCTACTGTCGACATATCGAGATCATCAACGGTCACCAACTCACCGGAACCTATATCCATCTCATCGGCAAAATTGCCTTTCCATGTGATGCCTTCTGGCGCATTCAGTGTCGAGGTAAAAAACTGCAGTTGATGATCTTGCGTTACGGAAGCATCGACTACCGATTGCTGGGCATTAATGTAGGTTGCCACTTCTTCAAGGTTATCGCCTACTTTGAGTGTTAATACTTTAGATTGCGCTTGGCCTTCATTGTCTTGATATTCAAACGCGAACTGTTGGTCATCTCTCGTCACCCGCCAGTCTTTGTCTAAACTGTCACCCAGATAATGTTGCCCGCCCATTTCAGGTATGTGCGTACGCATGTTTCTGAGCGTCAATGATATAGAGTTCGCATTGGCGCCAATATGAAAACTCTGAGAACCATAAGAGCCATTGAAGAGGTTTTTATCCGCGAATGTCGTCGTGATTGCCACACGATCCAATTCATCTTGTAGTGCAATCACTTCTTGTTGAAGACTTGTACGATCATCCTGTTCATGGCTGCCATTTGCGGCCTGAAGCCCGAGAGAGCGTAACCGTTGCAGAATATCACTGCTCTCATGCAACGCGCCTTCTGCGGTTTGAGCGACCGAATAGGCATCGTGAGCATTCCTTAAGGCGACATCAATCCCTCTCGTTTGAACATGGAGAGTATTCGATATTTGTAGGCCTGCAGCATCGTCGCTTGCTGAGTTAATCCGATATCCCGAAGACAGGTTTCTCTGTGACTCAACGTTTTGATCAGCTGCTTGGCTAAGATGTCGCTGCGTCATCATTGCGGCAACATTGGTATTTAAAGAGACCATCTAATCGATATGAATGCCTTGTCGAACATCCTGTTAGGACGCATCTAAATCGGTATAGCCGATAAGCAAAAAGCCAGGGATGAGCCTGGCTTTTGTATCTTGTCGTGTTAGGTAGATTAACCTAGAAGACTTAGC
>NZ_MQVK01000024.1:0-29146 GCF_002002385.1 Vibrio sp. SALL6 | reverse complement strand
AAGAACTACTAGCGTAATCGCGTTAAAAGATAATCAGTTTTCTCTATTGCGAATTTGAAAACTGAAAAGCCCCGCCAGAAATGGCGGGGCTTTATTTTATCTCGAATTTGTTTGAGATATTTGGCGTCGCTAAAAGGCAGCTTTACGACTGCTTATCTTCAAATCGAATCGCAAGCTGATAGAAATCTTGTACTTGTTCTTTCAACTGACGGCTGTTTTGCTCAACAGAATGCGTTGCTGCTAAGTTTTGCTCTGCGGTCGACGCAATAGAATGAATGTGCTGGTTTACATCACTAGATAGCTTTAACTGGTTGTTCGCCGCTTCTGCCACATCAACCATCAAGCCACTCATGCTTTGCATCATCTGTTCAACTTCAGACAAACGCAGAGCGCTTTGCTCAGCAACTTGAGAACAGGCATCGGTTTGCTCTTTGTTTGCCAAAATATCTTTCTGCCAACCTTCTATCGTCGAAAGCATGGCGGAGATAGACACTTGAATTTGCTCCGTCGCATTCGACGTACGTCCAGACAGTGCGCGAACTTCATCAGCAACAACAGCAAAACCACGACCTTGCTCACCTGCCCTTGCTGCTTCGATCGCCGCGTTCAGCGCCAGCAAGTTGGTCTGCTCTGCGATACCACCGATTTCAACCATCAAATGATTCACTTTCTGTGCCTGATCGCTCAGTTGATACGTCGTTTCCGTTGCTTTTTCAGCTTGAAGACTCAATTGAGCTAGGTTGGTATGCGTTTGATCGATCGTCTCTTTGGCCATCATGCATGACTTCAAGGTGTCATCAATCAGCATATGCGCATCGTTGGTGCTTGAAGATACCGAATTCGCTGAAGATTCCACTTTTTGCGTCGCATCTCGCACGCGTCGAATATCACTGTTTTGTTGGTTCAACGCGGCTGAAACCTCAGCAGTTGTTTGACTGAGTTCTTCAGCGCAATTTTGCAGTGGCAGCGCCGAATCGGTCATTCTTCCCAATACGGTTCGAATCCTTGCAGACAACATTTTGATATGGAAATCAGCAATCGAAAATGCGCTATTGCCTGAATAGATCAAACGGCTCACGCTGTCATACTGCTTTTGCAGCTTTTTGAGCTGTTGAGGCGTATCAATCAACTCTTGGCGGAACAATAACGCTAAGACGCTCGCTGGTAATGCACTTGCAAGCCAAGCAAGCGGACCTTCAACAGATAGTGCGTACGCTGCGGCAGGTGCAGTTAATGCACCCAGTAGGATCGCATAGCGAACCGTTTCGTTAATTTTTAACGACCAGGTTCTACCCGCTTTCTCGGCGGCTAGCATCCCCTTGTAAGCTTTTGCAGCAATATCCACCCATTCACGCTTAGGCTTAACGCGCACAGATTGATAACCGACAACTTGGTTTTTTTCATAGATAGGCGTTACGTAGGCATCTACCCAGTAATAACCGCCAGATTTGGTGCTGTTTTTAACCATACCTCGCCACGCTTTGCCTTCTTTAAGGCGTGCCCACATATCACCAAAAGCGGCTTTAGGCATGTCACTATGACGGACGATATTATGATTCTGACCGACTAACTCCTCGTGCGTGTATTCTGCAACGCGACAAAACGCGTCATTACAATAAGTAATAACGCCTTTTAAGTTAGTGGTCGAAACGAGTTCTTCAAGTTCTCCGACGAGGGTTTCTTGAGCTTTCTGAGAAAAATTGGCTGACATAGACGATACTTCTATAATTTTTATTAGTTTTCGGTGAGATGTATACAGGATTATTGTTTTTATTACAAAATGTTAGATAAAAAGTATTATCAATACGACATTTTTAGTGTGGGAATTATCATCACTGGCAGAAATTTGCGCGTTACCAGTCAAAATTTGAGCTAATAAACAAAAAACTCAGCGTTCAGATGCTGAGTTTTTCTGTGACAGGTTGAAAGTTAGGCTATTTGGGATTCTGTTTTGTTATTCGTTTTCATCGCAAAGATCACAATCACGAGCAATACGAACGGAAGAACATACAAGTTCAGGTTTTGCCAACCGACTGTCGATTCAAGCCAGCCAGAAAGTAAGGCAGTAATGGTGACACAGCTGAACACGAAGAACTCATTAAACGCCTGCGCTTTGCTGCGGTTTTTCGCTTCGTAACTTTGGCTAAACAGCCCCGTTGCAGCGATAAACATGAAGTTCCAACCTACGCCCAACAAAACTAAGGCAAGGCTAAAGTGCCAAATGGACACACCATGAATGTTAATCCCTATACAAGCAATGAACAGCACGCCACCCGCTAGGATCATTTTCTTTGCGCCGAACTGCTCAATTAATCGACCAGTAATAAAGGCTGGAGCGAACATGCCGAGCACATGCCACTCAATCACACCTGCGGCTTTGTCGAAATCGAAACCACAACCAATCATCGCCAAAGGCGTCGCTGTCATTAGAATATTCATCACCGCATAAGCCACCATTGCCGCTAACACAGCAATCATAAAGTTCGGGCGTCTTATGATGTCACTAATAGTATCGGCTTTAACATGCGATAGCTGAGTATGCGCTGGCGGGAACCGAATCGTTTGAAGCAATACAAGCGCGGTGATGTAGAGAACAATCAGGACAGAAAAAGCACTCGTATACAAACCATCGTCTGACCATTGTTGCGAATACACCGCTAAATTCGGACCGAGAATAGCCGCTAATACCCCACCCGCCATAGATATTGAAATTGCTCTGTGTCTTGCCGATTCTTCACACACTTCTATTGCAGCAAAACGATAGAGCGTGCCAAAGCCGATTCCGACACCGAGCAAAAACGTAGAAAAACAGAATAGATAAAAGGTTTGTTGGCTTAACGCGTACGTCGCCAAACTTGCGCCCACGATGCCGATGAGGTTACCTAGGCTAAAGCCCAAACGACGACCGAGTTTCCCCATAATCAATGATGCAGGTATCGTTGCCGCCATTAAACCGAGAAACTGAAGTGCGACAGGCAAAGTAATAAAGCTCGGTGACGGGGCAAGTGTTTTGCCAATGAGCGCGATCACCGAGATCAAGAGAATGTTTCCTGTCATCAAGAGTGCTTGGCACAACGATAACAACCATACGTTACGATTCAAATCCATTTCCTTTGGTTAAAATTCCTTCAAACAACATATAGGAAAGACCGCGTAATAGAAAGAGATGCGATTAATTCTCAATAAAAAGAGCCAGAGACATAGTGCCTCTGGCTCTTTAAGTACTCGCTTGTTAAAAATGTTCTTGCTGCTGAGCTTATTTGCTACGGCGCGCTTTTACTGCTTCAGAAAGCTGACGAAGTACCGTTTCCGTATCGTCCCAGCCGATACATGCATCAGTAATCGACTGACCGTAAGTTGCCACTTTACCATCCACTAAATCTTGGCGGCCTTCAACCAAATGAGACTCGATCATCACGCCAAAGATTGCATCTTCACCACCAGCGATTTGCTCTGATACATCATCAGACACTAGCATTTGACGTTTGAACTGCTTAGAGCTGTTCGCGTGGCTAAAATCGATCATCACTTTCTTCGGTAGACCTGCCGCGTCCAACTCGTCTTTGATTTGAGCAACGTGTGCTGCACTGTAGTTTGGTTCTTTACCACCACGTAAAATGATGTGGCAGTCTGGGTTACCTGCGGTTTCAACAATCGCTGAATGACCGTACTTCGTTACCGATAGGAAATGGTGAGAAGCACTTGCAGAACGAATAGCATCGCTCGCGATTTTAATGTTACCGTCAGTACCGTTTTTGAAACCAACCGGGCAAGAAAGACCAGAAGCGAGTTCGCGGTGAACTTGCGATTCCGTCGTGCGTGCACCAATCGCGCCCCAGCTGATCAAATCCGCCACGTATTGAGGTGTGATCATGTCTAGGAATTCACTCGCTGTCGGTAGGCCCATATCAGTAAGGTCCAAAAGCAGCTTACGTCCAATACGCAGACCGTCATTTAGCTTAAATGTGTCGTTCAGGTATGGGTCGTTGATCAAACCTTTCCAGCCTACTGTCGTGCGTGGTTTTTCAAAGTAAACACGCATCACAACTTCCAGTTGCTCACCAAGTTCATCACGCAACACTTTCAGCTTTTTGCCATATTCAACTGCAGCTGCAGGGTCATGGATAGAACAAGGACCAACGATCACAAGTAAACGATCATCTTTTCCTTCAAGAATATTGTGAATGGCATTACGGCAATCAAAAGTGGTCGAAGAAGCGGTTTCGGTCGCTGGGAACTTCTCTAGAACTGCAACAGGGGGCAATAACTCTTTTACTCTATTAATTCTTACATCATCAGTTTGAAACATTACTTCTACTTCCTGGTTGTTATTTCCGACCCAATTTTTGCCAACTGTACTCATTGCAACATTGTTCACAAAGCGAGCAGCAACAAGGGCTCCGGTGATTATCTGTCTATCATTCCAATTAACTTATCGGCTTCCCCATAGACTTGCAATCACTTTTTGCAAATAAATGCAAACAAATTACAACCGTTAACTATCTCGCACATCGTAAAATAATGTTTACACGAAAAAGTTCAAAATAATCATCAATTTTCTTATGACACTAAAAATCTTTACTACAATGTAAGAAATATCAGAAGTTTGTGAGGTGTTATTGGGTAATAAATGTTGATCAAGTTCAAAGATATTGTTGCTTGATGTGAAATCATTAGAATATTGAACTAATTTCTTATAAACGCTGGTTTTTTCTAAATTTTTGATAAAACAAAGTAGAAGTTAATATGCAATCAATACAAGGAAACATTATGAACAAAGTAGCAATTGCAGTAGCAGCAGTGGTAGCTGGTAGTAGCGCGCTTTTAAACTCTGCTCAAGCTGAAATGTATATCGGGGGCAAAGTGGGCATGACTACACTTGACGATGCTTGCTATCTAAATAGCCCTTGTGATGATGAAGCTTTTGGTGCCGGACTACATATCGGTTATGACTTTACCGATTTCATCGGTCTAGAGTACGGTGTCGATTTCTTAGGCGACTACAAAGCGAACTTTAAGTCAGGAGCTAGTACAGTTGATACGATCGACGGCAATTTAACGGCTTTAACACTTGCACCTAAATTCAACTGGCATCTAAACGATTCTTGGAACTTATTCGCTAAGATCGGTGGTGCGTACATGATGTCTGAAGACGAAAAAGATTTCGTTGCAACAGGCTCACTAGGTGCTGAATATTCGATTGATAGAAACTGGAGTGTTCGCGCTGAGTACCAACGTTACCAAGATATGTCGGATGACGTTTGGGACGATATGGACGCAAACTTCTTCGGTATCGGCGTTAACTACAAATTCGCAGCTGCGCCAGTGGTTGCTGCTGTTGTAACAGAAGAAGTAGTTGAGCCAGATCCAGAACCAGTACTAATGAGCAAAGTTCACAAAGAAGAGTACGGTACAGGCACGTTTGAGTTCGACAGTGCGAAACTTACTGAGTCTGTTTCTGAACGTCTGGACAACTTTGTTTCATTCCTAAACGAATACCCACAAGCTCAAGTTGAAATCACAGGTTACACTGATAGCTCAGGTCCTGCGGCTTACAACCAAAAACTGTCTGAGCGTCGTGCTCAAGCTGTGGCAGATTACATCACTGGCGCTGGCATCGATGCTGATCGCCTGACAGTGAAAGGTATGGGTGAAGAGAATCCAGTCGCTGACAACAGCACTCGTGAAGGTCGTGAGAAAAACCGTCGCGTAGAAGTTGTGGTTCCTTCGTTCGAATACCAAGAGATGGTTCAACCATAATCTGAATGTTCACACATTCTCATCAAAAGGGGTGCGCTTGCACCCCTTTTCACTTTCAGGATTTTTGGATTTTTGGATTTTTATAAAGGAAATGAAATCAAGAAATGAAGATTCAAGCATCGTCCATCGATAGTAAGCACTTATCTCTTCGGATAAAAAACGAGATTATTTCCTTCGACCATGACACAGTCCATCCCAGCAGAATGAGCTGCACGTTTACCCAATTCTGTATCTTCAAAAACCAGACAGCTTTGCGCGTCAATCCCTAATCTATCTGCGGCTAATAAAAAAGTATCCGGACAAGGTTTGTGATTTTCGACATCACTAGCCGTCACAACGGCATCAAGCTTGTCGATCAACCCTGCATGACTGAGCAGACGCATCGCACTTTCTCGCTGACTTCCCGTTCCGACCGCAATTTTCTTTTGGCCTAAATATTCCTCAAGAACAATGCCTGTGCACTGGATGACATCGCCCTGCAACTCCATCGCGGCAAACGTCTCCATTTTGAATTTTGAAACCGTTTGAGGATCTAGAGATAACCCATAATGACGATTCAACTCAGCGACAATTTTAAAACTCGGCATTCCACCTAAGCTGTGTAACCACTCCTGACAAAAGGGAAAATCAAATCGGTCAGCCGTTGCTTGCCAAGCCGCAAGGTGGGCAGGCATGGTATCAATCAAGGTACCATCCATATCGAAGATGAATCCTTCGTATGGCCTAAAATCAATCGTGCTCATCTCTTTTCTTCTATTTGTACATCTGTAGTGTTAATTTATCAGCTCTTTCAATCGTCCTTATCGGCATTTGCTTATCATGCTCAAAATTTCGAACTCCGTCACACTTCAAGAATGGGAAATACAATTAACGCCCATTAGAGCTCAAGGAAATGGCGGACAGAACGTTAACAAGGTAGCGACTGCCATACATCTGCGCTTCGATATACACCATTCAAGTTTACCGGAATTCTACAAAGAGCGATTACTTGCACTTTCTGATAGCCGTATCACTAAAGATGGTGTGGTGATCATTAAAGCGCAACAGTTTCGCACACAAGAAAAAAACAAAGAGGATGCGCTAAATCGCCTACAAGAGTTGATTAAAGCTGCCGCCTTACAAGATAAGAAGCGCATTAAAACAAAACCAACCCGCGCTTCACAACGCCGCCGACTTGACAGTAAAAACAAGCAGGGGGCAAAAAAACAGCAACGTAAAAAAGTGCTGTATTAAGGCATGTCATTTTCACGACATGTTAGTTGAACAACGTTTGCTAGCCCTTGGAAATCTGATTGGATTTCTCTTTTTTAGTCACTTATTCAGGAAACAACAATATGACTATTAGGCAAAAACTCTACTTCCTCGGAGTTATCGCCATTTTAGGCATTGTGACCCTTTTGGGTACCTCATCTCATTTCGCAAATCAGAGCAATGAACTCAACCACGCAGTAAAACTTGTCGGTGATTTAGAAATACGCTTACTCAACTTGCGACGTAATGAGAAAGACTTTTTACTTCGCAGCAATGTCAAATACTTAGATAAATTTGATAGTAATGTTGATAAGTTTTTAAGCACCGAGAAAGAGCTCGCTCAAATCCTAAACCGATACGACCTACCCTCAAGTCAGCGTTTCAAGCAGGATTTACTCGCTTATCAAAAAGGTTTCCAAGCATTAGTTTCCGCTTCTCAAAAGTATGGCCTAGACAAAGAAAGTGGCATTCTTGCGCGTTACGAAAACCTTCTACTTGAAGCAAAGAAAAGCGCCGACCATCAGCAAATCCTTTCTCTTATCCAGTTTGATAATGCGGTGAAAGTGGGCGAATTTGACGCAAGCAAACTGTCTGACCTATACGTTCCAGAACTGTTAGAGTCAGCGAAACAACTTGCAGCTCAAAAACAAGTCATTGGTGTGGCTTACAACAAAGGTTTACTGGGCGAAACTCGCGCGCTATCTCACGCCGTGGAAGAGCAGTTTGCAGCTTTCTCATCATCGATTGATTCTGCCGCAACCCAACGCGATGAAAAAATGGCAAGTATCAAGCAAGCCATTACGGCGTTCATCTTAGTAGTGATTTTTGCGCTGATTTGGCAAATTTCTCGCTCTATCAACGTTCGTGTTGGCAGCTTGCTAGCAACGATTAAGAACATCAGCGAAAGCAATAACATGGGCTTGCGCTCTGATCTTGCAGGTAAGGATGAACTGTTTGATATCAGCCACCACCTCAACGATCTGCTCGAAAAGCTAGAGCGTTTGATCCACAACACACAAGAAAAATCGATGCAGTTAACAGCGAGCACAGACAACATGCATCGTGAGCTTGAAGGTGTTATGGAACAGTTCCACGCACAGACTGATCACACAGCTTCTATGGCGACGGCCGTGCAGCAGATGGTTGCCACTATCGGTGAAATTTCTGAAAGCACATCGGTTGCGGTTGAAGGTGTTCACCAAGCCGCGACTAACGCCGAACAAGGTCGCTCTGTAGTAGAAATGACCGTGACGAATGTTGGTCAGCTGACGGGTATCCTCTCGAACAGCCAACAGTCTATTGGCTCATTGAACCAACACGTCGATAAAATTGGCGGTGCGGTGAACATCATTCAAGACATTGCTGAACAAACGAACTTACTTGCACTTAACGCGGCTATCGAAGCGGCTCGTGCGGGTGAGCAAGGACGTGGATTTGCCGTGGTTGCAGATGAAGTTCGCGCTCTTGCGAGCCGTACACATCAATCCACGGAAGAGATCACGCGAGTGGTGATGGACATCCAAGCGCAGATGTCGATGGTGGTTTCCGATATTGATCAATGTAACGAACAAGGTCAGCAAACCCTGAGTGCATCTGAACAATTAGACGCAAGCCTCCAGCAAATCATCACGGACATGCACGCGATTCAAGGCAACTCAGAGCGCATTGCTTCTGCGATTGAAGAGCAAGGCATTGTGATGAACCAAGTTAGCGACTCAATCACTGAGCTGAACGTCATCTCTGAAAACAACATGCACTCCGCGCAAGAATGTTTGCATGAAGTGAACTCAGTGTCGGCTCAAGCACACGATATGGATGAAGCGGTAGCCGAGTTTAAGACTCGCTTAAAGTAATCTACTAGTAGATTCGTTAATCCAATAAGAAAGCCCGAAGCGAATGAATGCTTCGGGCTTTTTGTTTTCTATTTAGGCTCAGTATCAGCTCAGCCCAAATCGTGTTGGTAGTTATTCATCATCAAGCGGAACAAGCTTTGTATTGCCGCCATGAATCTTCTCACGTTGTCTCTGTACCAGGGCGTAGAAGCCCGGAATCAAGAACGTACCCGCAAGAAGCACACACAATAGACCACCAATCAGAGACACCCCGAGCGAGTTTTGGCTCACATGACCCGCGCCAGCGGCGAAGATCAACGGGAAAATCCCCAAGATAAACGACCAAGACGTCATGTTCACCGCACGGAAACGTAGCGTACCGCCTTTTACGGCTGCGTCATCGATGGCAACGTCTTTCTCTTCACGTTCTTGCTTCGCGAACTCCACAATCAAAATAGCGTTTTTCGCAGCCAATGCTATAAGGAGAACGAGACCAATCTGAGCGTACAAGTTTAATGGTGTGCCCGTTAAGTTCAGCGCGAGGAAGGAGCCTAGCGTTGCAACAGGTACCACCAAAATGATCGCCAGAGGAATACTCCAACTTTCATACTGCGCCACCATGAACAAGTAAATGAAGATCAACGCCAACGCAAATGCGTAAATGGCTTGGTTACCAGCAAGCACTTCTTGGTACGCCATGCCTGTCCATTCGTAGGTATAGCCCTGTGGTAGAACTTCTGCAGCAACACGTTCCATCGCTGCAATTGCATCACCACTTGAGTAACCCGGAGCTGGTTGGCCTTGAATGATGGCACTACGGTACATGTTGTATCGCCATGCCACATCAGGTTCGAATACTTGCTCGTAGCTGACTAGCGTGCTTAGTGGCACCATTTCCCCCATCGAAGAGCGAACATGGAAACGTTCCAAATCTTGCATACCACTACGGTGTTGACTGTCCGCTTGCATGGTTACGCGGAAGTTCTTACCAAACATGGTGAAGTCATTCACGTAAAGCGAACCTAAGTTGCCTTGCAAAGTTTGGAAGATAGACGACAACGAAATACCAAGTTGTTGCGCTTTCTCGCGGTCAATATCCACATAGTAATGCGGTACGTTCGCACGGAATGTACTAAAGGTGTACGCGATCTCAGGAGCTTGGTTTGCTGCCTGAATCATCTCCCCCATCACCATCGACAAGTCAGTGCGGCTACGACCTAGCGTATCTTCCAATACAAATTCAAAACCGGAAGCAGCGCCCATACCCGGAACGGCAGGCGGCCCCATCGCAAACACGACAGCTTGAGGCAATTCCATCGCTGCTCGACCATTGATGCGAGCTGCTATCGCGTTGGCAGAATGTTCACCCCCTAGCGAGTTACGCGTTTCCCAATCATGCAGCTTAATGAACAGCGAAGCACCGTTTGACGCCGCAGCACCAGTCATAAACGAAAAGCCGTTTGCAACCGTTACGCCATCTACACCGGGTTCTTCCTCGATCATTTTCATCAAGTCGCTCGTCACCTCTTCTGTACGAGACAGCGAAGCAGAATCAGGCAACTGAACGTTGACCAGCAAAATGCCTTTATCTTCTTGAGGAACGAATGCCGTTGATGTCGTCTTCGCGAAGAAAGACACCGCAGCAACCGCAACGATGAAGAACGTTACCAATAACAGAGATTTCTTAACAAGGAAGCCTGCAACTTGGCCGTAACGCGTAGTAACACGCTCTAGACTACGGTTGAATGCTTGGAACCAGTTAGCCGTGTTGCCGCCACCTTGTTTTAATACCAATGAACAAAGAGCCGGTGACAGCGTTAGCGCGTTGATTGACGAAATCACAACCGAAATACAGATCGTCAATGCGAACTGACGATACATGATGCCAGTAATACCCGGAAGCATCGCGACAGGTAGGAATACCGCCAACAGAACCAACGTTGAGGTAATGATTGGCCCAGTCACCTCTTTCATCGCTAGCAACGTTGCTTTACGAGGTGAAATGGTTGGATCTTTCGCCATCGTGGTATCAACGTTTTCGATAACCAGAATCGCGTCATCCACCACGATACCAATCGCGAGAATCAAACCGAACAAGGTTACCGTGTTGATGGTGAATCCTGTCGCTTGCATGATGGCAAACGTACCAATCAACGAAACTGGAATCGCGACCACTGGAATTAACGTTGCTCGCGCACTGCCCAAGAATAGATATGTTACGGCAATAACCAATAGAATCGCTTCGACGAGTGTTTTCACCACGCCTTTGATCGACTCTGCGACGAACACAGTCGTGTCGTAGCTGGTTTCGTAAGTCATACCTTCAGGGAAGTTTTCGCTCAAGCGTTCAAGCAGTTCCATTACTGCTTTACCACTTTCTAGTGCGTTTGCATCAGACTGAAGTGACAGAGCGACAATCGAAGCATCTTGCCCACGGAACTTACCGTTACCATCGTAGAACTTCTTACCCAGTTCAACACGTGCAACATCTTTTAGATAAACCGTAGAGCCATTTGGATTGGCACGAAGAACAACGTTTTCAAACTCGCTCACACTTTCTAAGCGACCTTTCGTCACTAGGTTGAACTGCACTTCTTGCGGGTTATTGTACGGCGCAGCACCAACACGGCCAGCAGCAACCTGAACGTTTTGCTCCGCTAAAGCAGCATATACATCCGATGTCGTTAGCTTGAGGTTGGCCATTTTTTCTGGGTCCAACCATACGCGCATCGCGTATTCACCACCACCAATTACATTTACTTCACTGATGCCTTTCGCACGCGCCAACTGATCTTTTACGTTCAAGTTGATGTAGTTAATTAAGAATTGGTCATCGTACTTGCCGTCTGGTGAATAGAAGTTCAGAACCATCAATAAGTCAGGAGAACGCTTTTTCACCGTCACGCCGACCATGCGTACTTCCTGAGGCAGTTTTGACTCAATCTGTGACACTCGGTTTTGCACGTTCACCTGCGCCATATCTGGGTCGGTACCAACATCAAACGTAACGTTTAAGCTGTACGAACCATCGTTAGCACTTTTCGAAGACATGTAAATCATGTTTTCTACGCCGTTCACCGATGTCTCTATCGGATCGGCGATGGCCTGTTCAACCACTTCGGCACTTGCGCCAGTGTAGTACGCCGTTACGCTAACCGACGGTGGACTAATTTGCGGATATTCAGCCACTGGCAAAATCGCTAGCGAAATGGCACCAGCCAACGTCAGGATGATCGAAATGACCAGCGCGAACTTAGGTCTTTGTATAAAGAAACGACTTAACATGCGACCTCCTACTGTTTGTCTTCAGTTGGAGTTTGAACACGCACTTCTACGCCATTACGAACACGCTGTAGACCTTGTGTGATAACAGCTTCACCTTTCTCAAGACCTTCGCGAATGATGATGCCCTGCTCGACTTGCGGGCCAAGTTCTACATTGCGACGTTCAGCGACGTTGCCTTCCGTTGTCACCATCACGAAGTCACCTTCTAGGTCAGTTTGCACCGCACGACGAGGCACGACGATGACATCTCGCGTGTTCTTATCACGTAAGTTGACTTTGATGTGCTGGCCAGGAAGCAGTTTGTGTTCTGGGTTTGGCACCAACGCACGCATAGCAATCGTGCCCGTTTTGGTATCAATACGGTTACCCAAGAAATCAAGCTGACCTAGGTGTTCGAAAAACTGGCCGTTTTCTAGCTCTAGTTGCACTTCCACACCGTTCGACTCGGCCGAACCATCGCCTTTAATTCGATCCATTCCCATCGCTAAACGCTCACGTTCACTGACGCTAAACGAAGTGTGCACAGGATCTAGGCTCACGAGCGTCGTCAGCACACCTGAAGATGGAGAAACCAGATCACCAGTACTCACTTTAGTGTCGCTAATACGACCACTAAACGGCGCTCGGATTTGCGTGTACGAAAGGTTGACTTCTGCAAGTTTAAGCTGTGCATTCGCAGCTTCTAGTTCTGCACGCGCGCCTAGCAATGTTGCTGTCAACGCATCAAATTCCGATTGGGAGATGCTGCCACGAGGAAGCAGGTTTTTGCCGCGTTGGTGGTCAAGCTCTGCCTTTTTAAGCGAAGCTTTTGCTTGTGCTAACGCTGCTTTCGCACTTGCCACTTGTGCTTCAAAAGAAGAAGGTTCAATAGAATAAAGAAGCTGACCTTTTTCTACCATTTGTCCTTCTTCAAAATGACGAGCTTGTAAATAGCCTGAAATCTGTGCTGTGATATTGGTATCTTCTACCGCTTCAATGCGACCGATATATGATTTACTCGGTTGGTAGTCGATTACCGTGACATCCTGAGTTACGACAAGAGGCGCTTGGCTCTCTCTTTGGGCATTATTCGCTTCTCCGCATCCTGCAAGGATAGCTGTAGCCGCCATTAATGCGACAAGTGGTTTCTTTTGCATGTATTTACCGTCTTTATGGAACAGGATATTGTTGAAAACACACTAACCTTACAGACAGTAGATTCCGAATTCTCCTACATAAATTGCGTAAAATGTTTCTAAATGTAATTAATTGAAACGAGCCGAAATAAAGTTGATGTATTTGAAATCATTTTCAGATCTTCATTCACCCCACAATATAAGCAACCTCTAATCATCAATGTGATGTATGACTCATTCACTTGCCAATTTTGACCAATAAACTCATCAATAAAAGCGGAATTGTTGCTTAGAGCTGAACAAACTCTCCCCGATTAACCATGAAAACGAATCGCTTTCACTGTAATGCTCGTATTTCGACTATTTTTTTAAAAAAAATGGGTTATCATTCAGATAATTCAAAGCCTTCGACCGAGAGGATGAGCATGATTTCTAAATGGGCGAAACGTTTTTACCAAATGGCTGAACTGGTGGCGTCTTGGAGTAAAGACCCTTCAACGCAGGTAGGTGCGGTGATCACTAAACAGAACCGCATTGTTTCTGTTGGCTTTAACGGTTATCCACACGGTGTTTCGGACAGCGTAGACACCGACGAACGTGAACTGAAATACTTAAAAACTCTGCATGCAGAAGAGAATGCAATTCTCTTTTCAAAACGCGATTTGGATGGTTGTGACATTTGGGTAACGCACTTCCCGTGCCCGAACTGCGCGGCAAAGATCATTCAAACAGGTATTTCGCGCGTTCACTGCCCAGAACAGTCTGAAGACTTTCTATCTCGCTGGGGAGATAAAATCCAAGTGAGCCAAGATATGTTTGATCAGGCGGGTGTTGAGGTAGATTGGCTACCGCTAGACGACATCAATTTCGAGGATAAAGACGTTCGTTAGTCCTTCCCAAAACTACAAAGCCCAGACACACAAATTGTCTGGGCTTTTTTGTATCGATGTCACCCATTCAATTGAATTGAGTGGGTGAACGTTCCATCAACCGTGTTTTTTAGCGGTAAGTTCAGCGATTTTTACAATCACAAGGACAGATTTTTCCATCATCTCTACAGAGATAAATTCATGGATACCATGAAAGTTGAAACCACCGGTGAAGATGTTAGGGCAAGGCAATCCCATAAAGGATAACCGCGCGCCATCCGTACCACCACGAATCGGTTTGATCAACGGTTCAACATCACACGCTTCCATTGCCTGTTTCGCTAATTCGATAATGTGAGGGTACGGCTCAACCATTTCGCGCATGTTGTAGTAACTGTCGGTAATCTTAAGTTCGACAGAACCGTGTTTCAGACCTGCGTTCATTTCATCGACAAGTTTTTGCATTAGCGCCTTACGCTCTTCTAACCCTTCACGGTCAAAATCGCGAATGATGTAACCAAGCTCACTGCGGGCGATACCCAGTTCTCCCGATTTCAGATGGAAGAAGCCCTCATACCCTTCGGTGGTTTCAGGGGTTTGGTCTGCTGGCATTTTAACTTGGAATTGCGCCGCTAAATTCATCGCATTGACCATTTTGCCTTTAGCCGTACCTGGATGAACGCTTACGCCATGGAAAATCACATCAGCGCTTGCCGCATTGAAGTTCTCATATTCAAGTTCGCCTTGCGGGCCACCATCGATAGTGTATGCCCATTTCGCGCCAAACTTCTCAACATCAAACAAATCCGCACCACGACCGATTTCTTCATCCGGCGTAAAACCGATACAAATGTCACCATGAGGAATGTCTGGATTCTCAATCAACATCGCGATCGCAGACAAAATTTCTGCGATGCCCGCTTTGTTGTCCGCGCCAAGCAACGTTGTGCCATCGGTGGTAATCAAATTGTGGCCGTGTAGGTTGTGCAAGTCTGGGTACTGAACCGGAGACAACACTTCGTCTCCCAACCCAAGTGCAATATCACCACCTTGATAGTCTTCAACAAATTGCGGATTTACATTCTTACCAGACGCATCTGGTGCAGTATCCATGTGGGCGATAAAGCCGATTGGTGGAACATCGTAATCAACATTCGACGGCAGTTTTGCCATCAAGTAACCGTGTTCATCTAAAGTCACATCGCTCAAACCAAGATCTAGCATCTCTTGTTTCAACAACTCTGCAAAAACGAGTTGGCCAGGTGAGCTTGGGCATTGGGCAGCATGGGGATTTGATTGGGTGTCAAACGTGACGTAGCGAAGGAATCTTTCGACTAAATGCTTCATATTTATTCTCATTGTTCTAAGCGATAAACACCAGACTACGCATCGCACTCAAACAAACCGGCAATACTAAGGTTTGCCTAACATAGGTAGCTCTGACGAATGAACTCCAATTACTCTGAATGAGTTCGGCTACCTAATGTTATTTAAATGCGAGGCCGCCTAGTGCCCGTAATAAACCTCACTCCATGTTACGCTCTTAGCTCAATAAGAATTTGCTTTGAATCATTTTTTCTTCAGAAAGTCTCGGCTCAGCCTGGTATACATAACAATAACCATTTGTTTTCAATATGTTTAATCTTGAAGTTCTTCTGCTAACACTCGCCATTCTTTGACTTTATTGTGGAAGTGGATCCACTGTTTATCGGTCATGGACTTCGCTACATTTAACGTCAATTGATCCACTAACCCAAGGTTGTGATCGATATTCTCGGATAGTTGCTCGCTATAATAGCTTTCCGGCTCGAACAACAACTGCATAAATACTTGTTGATAGACAACACTGTTGGACTGATTTTCAAAAAGGTATTCCAACTCTTGATATATTGAAGCGCGATAATTTCGCCAAAGTGGACTATTCAAAATCGTTTGCTGGGAAATTTGTTTTGCGTACCGTTTTTGATCGCTATTCAATTCCCCAATCCATTCTTCCATCCACTCCTCTGTATTCTCTAAAATAATCTCTCTGATCTCTGCTTCGGTTTTATCCGCATATTTTGCGTTTCTTTCTTGATAGTCCTTTCGCACGTTTTGCAAAAACTCTTGTTGTTGCTTTGGCGTCAGTTGTAAGCTCAAAGAGAACAAATCTGGCGCCGATCTCGACACAATACGGTCATAGTGCGCTTTCATTTTTTCTCGGTTTTTCTGCAAAAACGCGAGAGTAATATTGTTTGCGTTAATATTCTCAAGCTCTTTTAAGTGATCGATATATAACGGTAATTCTTCTTTCTTATGCCAATCTGCTAATAGCAATAGTCGCTCTTCAAGCAACGTTTCTTGTTCATCGTTAAGCGATACGTAGTCATCTAAATATTCAATAACAAACCAATCGATGTTGCTATATAGAAACTTTTTCGTACATCCGGCCAGTAAAATAACCAACAAGAACACGAATCCGTATTGAAGAACTTTATTGGATAAACTCGATAATTTAATCACTTATTCGTATTCCCTTTTCTATTGATTAAGTTCTATACTCAACTTGTATCACTTAATATTGCGGCAAACTTACGCCAGTGTGACAATTGCTCATTGCCACCCTCATAGTATATAGAGTTTGAAATTAACTTTTTGATCACAACTATCCGCAAAAAAGTGAGTTAGAGCGCAATTATCGGTCAATTATTGTACCGAACAGCGCTCCCTATAACGGCATATTATTTGCATGGATGATTTTAGGATAGGTTATGGAGGCGAAGTATGGCAGCCGCTGAGCAACTTGATACCAGTGTAGAATATGAAATTCGATATTTCGAACAGGGGAAAATACACAGTATGATCGTCGTCGCCGAAAATAAAAAGGTGGCGCATCAGTATTATCTGGAGTGCGGCAAGCACAACAGTGACTTGTATTCTATTCGCCCAGACAAATGAAAAAACCGCCATTAATGGCGGTTTTTTCATTTCTGATTTTATAAAAATTATTTAATAATCAAAAGATAAGGTCGCAACACAGCGACGACAGCGTGACTATTTGATATCTCCGAAGCGCTCTAAGTAAAGTACCGTTGCCGCCGTACGAGAAGGTACTTGAAGCTTCTTAAGTAAGCTCTTCATGTGTACTTTTACCGTCGATTCAGAAATAAACAAACGATCGGCAATCTGCTTATTACGGAAGCCTCTTGCCACCTCTCGCAGTATTTGCGTTTCGCGATCCGTTAGCGAATCAAAAACATCTTCATGATCAGAGCGTTCACTCAAATACTTGGCAACCTCTTGACTGTATGCCTTGTCACCCTGATGGGCCTGTTTGAGTAGCTCAACAAGCTCATCCGGCTCTGTATCTTTTAACAAGTAGCCATCCGCGCCACTGCGTACAATCGCTTCAATATCCGCAGGGCTGTCTGAAACGGTCAGAATAACAATCCTCGCCTCACAACCATCTGCTCGCAGCGCTTTTAACGTATCCAGCCCAGACATGCCTTTCATGTTGAGATCTAGCAGTACCAAATCGAGCTCAAGCTCATGCGCTTTTGCGACTGCATCTGCGCCATTGCTTGCTTCTGCAACGACTTCAAACTCTGGCTCAAAGCTCAGGAGTTGATGGATACCACGTCGCATCAGTGGATGATCATCCACCAGCATTACTTTACACACTGTCAAAGTTTACTTCCTTACTGTGTTGGAATTCGAGTTTTACGGTGCACCCTTTGTTTATTGATGCCTCAATCTGTAGATCGGCGTGCAGTCTCGCTGCTCGCTCTTGCATGATCGTCATACCGTAATGATTAATTTTTTCGTCCTGATGTTCAAAGCCTACCCCGTCATCGGAGACGGTTACTGTGACTTTCCCATCACAATCAAGACATTGAATATGTATATGGTCAGCTTGCGCATGCTTAATCGCATTCAGTGCAGCCTCTCTGATCAACTGTAGTAAATGGACTTGTTGATGCGCATCTAATTCCGTCGATGAAAGTCTATTTTTCAACGTAATTTCTGCCGTTGTTTGCTCATTAAGCGTTTCAACCATCTCTTGCAGCGCTTGGCCAAAACTGCCTTCTTTGATCGTCAGACGGAATGTCGTTAACAGCTCACGTAACTGGGTATAAGCAGCCGACAAGCCCGTATCCAGCTCTGCAATCACTTGATTGGCTTGAGCGATGGCCTTTTCGTCAGGAAGATTTTTCACGCTTCTCTTTAATAAAGCGACCTGAATTTTCAAATAGGATAACGCTTGAGCCAAAGAGTCGTGAAGTTCGCGAGCAATGGTCGCGCGCTCTTCCATCAACAAAATTTGCTCTGCTTGACGCTGTGCGCGATTGTAGTACACCGCTCGCGAGAGAATTTGTACAAAGTTGTCAATTAGCGTCTCGTTCGGGCACGGTAAGCCTGCTTTCCAATATAGAGAACCGAGATGTTCGCCATCTAACGTTAAAGGTTCTGCATGACATTCATCATCACAATCATGGCAGCACTCTTCCCCTTCCGTAAGGATCCAATTAGGCTCTCCCAACTGTTCGATTTCAAGCTTTACCGCTTTAATGCCTTCTAAGCTCGCAATGTGCTTCAAAATCGCCTGGAAATTATCCTGATTAATGCGCGATGCTGTGAGTTCTTTTGAGGAATCATAAAGCACTTCTAAAGACTGATTCGCATGTTGCAACTTGCGAGTTTTCTCGTCTACCGCCTGTTCCAATCCACGATAGAGCTTACCGAGGTCTGTCGCCATCCGATTGAAGGTGCGCGTGAGTATGCCCATTTCGTTGTCACTTGACACCGCTAAATTGATATCAAAAGAGCGATTTTTAATTCGTTCACTTGCGAATACTAGTGCACGCAGCGGCCTCACAACTTCCAAACGGATAAAGTGGACAACAAACATACTGGCGCAAAGAATGCCGCCCAGCCCTAACCCGCCAATCCAAGCTAAGTTGATGAGCTTCTGCTCAGAAAAGTTTTGCAGCTTAAACACAAAGTCGTCGATCTGCTGAACAAAGCCCGCGACCAAGAGTTGATATTGGCTTGGGTCCTCCCCTCTCAACACCGATTTTAACTCGTGCCATCGCATGATTAAGCGATAGTAATCGTGAGTGATGTCTTCCGGCACAGACCAATGCTGAAGTGCTTTCATCGAAGGCGAGTAAATAGAGTGCTCAAATGCGTCAATATGTGAAGAATAATCAACAGATCGAATCTGAATGTCGTGTGCTAAACGATAACTTTGCATGCGCATCGACCCCGCCACGTTGACGGCTTCTGCGTCATTTAGGCTTGACGCAAGGGTAAAAATAGCAAAGCCAGTCGTTGCTACTGATAACAACAAAATCAGAAGCATCGCGGACGCAATCGTGCGCGTTACTGACTTTTTCACATTTTTAAACAATCAGAGTTCCTCGCCTATTAATTGTCCAACTTGTACACGCAATGAACCCATTGACTTTCAACTTTATCAATATGTGATCACCTGCGATGGAATTTATTGATCCAAAACAATATTGCATCCCAATTACCTCCTAAGAGGTATTTATACAAATATGTCAAAAACTACAATTTCGTTAGCTTTAATGACAGTTTATTAATGAAAATTGTGGACTATGCTTAGTTTGGGTTCCAAGTTTCGAGGTGACTAAGTGGTAGACCTTTCCAGAAGAAGACTCTTTGCAAGAAAAACGCATACCGATAACGCCGTTCGCCTACCTTGGTTAGCCCGACCAGAACAGTTCACGGATGGTTGTACTCGTTGCGGAAAGTGCATTGACGCATGCGAAACGAAAATTATAACCAAAAGTGACGGCGGATTCCCTTCAGTCGATTTTTCTATTGATGAATGTACGTTTTGCTATCAATGCGCAGATGTTTGTCCAGAGCCGCTCTTTTTAGCAGAAACCGAGCAACCTTGGCAGGCAAAAGCAGTAATTAGTGATAGCTGTTTAGCAAAGCAAAATGTCGAATGCAGAAGCTGTGGGGACATGTGCGACCCAATGGCAATCCAGTTCAAGTTAGAACTGGGAAAAGTAGCACAACCCAATTTAAACCTTGATGAATGCAACGGCTGCGGCGCATGTGTTTCTGTGTGCCCGACTTCATCCATCAATGTGAGCAATATAACAGCCTAAGCCGTATATACGGTAAACGGCAATAAATGAGAGAGCTATATGTCACTAAATGAAGTGCATATTTCAAGTTTAGTAGTGCACGTGCTGCCTGAGCATCTGGATGAAATTAAGACGCAAATTGAAACGTATGAAAACGCGGAAATTTACGGAGACAGTCCAGAAGGCAAAATCGTTGTGGTGCTTGAAACCGAAAACCAAGGTTTCATCACAGACACTATCGATGCCATTAACAATTTACCGAATGTTTTGAGCACAGTGTTGGTTTATCACCAAATCGAAACTGCGCTTGAAGAAACGGATGAAGAAGACACTGGAACACAACATTCCCAAATCGAGGGTGAAGTATGAAAATGACAAGACGTGCGTTTGTGAAAGCAAACGCGGCTGCATCAGCTGCTGCTGTCGCAGGTATTACACTACCAGCATCTGCAGCGAACCTGATTGCAAGCTCTGATCAAACCAAAATCACATGGGACAAAGCGCCTTGTCGTTTTTGTGGTACAGGCTGTTCTGTTCTTGTTGGTACTCAAAACGGCAAAGTCGTTGCTACTCAGGGTGACCCAGAAGCACCAGTAAACAAAGGCCTAAACTGTATCAAAGGCTACTTCCTTTCTAAGATCATGTACGGTCAAGACCGTCTGACTCAACCTCTTCTTCGTATGAAAGACGGCAAATACCACAAAGATGGCGAATTTACGCCAGTTTCGTGGGACGTTGCATTCGATACGATGGCAGAAAAATGGAAAGCATCTCTAGAGAAAAAAGGCCCGACTAGCGTTGGTATGTTTGGCTCTGGCCAATGGACTGTAATGGAAGGTTACGCGGCGGCGAAAATGATGAAAGCCGGTTTCCGTTCTAACAACATTGACCCTAACGCGCGTCACTGTATGGCGTCTGCGGTAGTAGGTTTCATGCGTGCTTTCGGTATCGATGAACCTATGGGCTGTTACGATGACTTCGAGAACGCTGATGCATTCGTGCTTTGGGGTTCGAACATGGCAGAAATGCACCCAGTACTATGGACTCGTATTACTGACCGTCGCCTGAGCCACCCTCATGTTCGCGTAAACGTACTTTCAACTTACTACCACCGTTCATTCGAGTTGGCAGATCACGGCTACATTTTTAACCCACAGTCTGACCTTGCGATTGCTAACTTTATCGCGAACTACATCATCGAAAACGATGCAGTAAACTGGGATTTCGTGAACAAGCACACGAACTTTACTCAAGCAGACACCGACATCGGTTACGGTCTGCGTGACGACGACCCGCTACAAAAAGCAGCGAAAAACCCTAACTCAGGCAAACTGACGTCAATCTCTTTCGAAGAGTACAAGAAGTCTGTAGCGCCATACACGGTCGAGAAAGCGTCTGAGATCTCGGGTGTTGAGAAAGAAAAACTGATTGAGCTTGCGAAGCAATACGCCGATCCAAACACGAAAGTAATGTCACTTTGGACAATGGGTATGAACCAACATACTCGCGGCGTGTGGATGAACAACTTGGTTTACAACATCCACCTTCTAACCGGTAAAATCGCTACTCCGGGTAATAGCCCATTCTCACTAACTGGTCAGCCATCGGCGTGTGGTACAGCTCGTGAAGTTGGTACGTTTGCTCACCGTCTACCAGCAGACATGGTGGTTGCTAACCCTAAACACCGCCAAATCGCAGAAAAAATCTGGAAACTGCCTGAAGGCACGATTCCACCAAAACCAGGTTTCCACGCGGTACTTCAAGACCGTATGCTGAACGATGGCGTACTGAACTGTTACTGGGTTCAATGTAACAACAACATGCAAGCTGGTCCGAACATCAACACTGAACGTCTGCCTGGCTACCGTAACCCGGAAAACTTCATCGTTGTTTCTGACCCATACCCTACGGCTACCGCTCAAGCGGCTGACCTTATCCTTCCAACAGCGATGTGGATTGAAAAAGAAGGCGCTTACGGTAACGCAGAACGTCGTACTCAAGCTTGGTACCAACAAGTAGGCACGGTAGGCGACGCTAAGTCTGACCTATGGCAGGTAATGGAGTTCTCTAAACGCTTCAAGATGGAAGAAGTATGGCCAGAAGAACTTCTAGCGAAAGCGCCTCAGTACCGTGGCAAAACCATGTACGACATGCTGTTCAAAAATGGCCAAGTTGACAAGTTCCCGCTTGAAGAGGCACGTGAACTGAACGACGATTCGCACCACTTCGGTTTCTACGTTCAAAAAGGTCTGTTTGAAGAATACGCAACGTTCGGCCGCGGCCATGGTCATGACTTAGCACCATACGATGTGTACCACACCGTGCGCGGTCTACGTTGGCCAGTCGTTGATGGTAAAGAAACACAGTGGCGCTTTAAAGAAGGCTCGGACCCATACGCGAAAGCGGGTTCAGGTTGGGATTTCTACGGCAATGCCGACGGTAAAGCGAAGATCATCTCTGCACCGTACGAAGCTCCACCAGAAGTGCCAGATTCAGAATTCGACCTATGGCTATGTACAGGCCGTGTTCTTGAGCACTGGCACACTGGTACCATGACTCGTCGTGTACCTGAGCTGTACAAAGCAGTACCGGATGCGGTGTGTTACATGCACCCAGAAGATGCGAAAGCGCGCAACGTACGTCGCGGTGAAGAAGTGGTTATCGCGAACAAACGTGGCGAAGTACGCGTTCGCGTTGAAACGCGCGGTCGTAACCGTCCGCCAAAAGGCTTGGTATTCGTACCGTTCTTTGATGCTCGTATTTTGATCAACAAGCTAATCCTTGATGCGACTGACCCTCTGTCTAAACAGACAGACTTTAAGAAGTGTCCAGTCAAAATCACTAAGGTTGCTTAACCGTCAAATCACGAACGTAAAGGCCGTCATAGCGGCGGCCTCATAAAGAATTTAAGCCATATAGGCGGAGATGAAATGATGAAAAAATTACTTGTCGCACTTTTATCTGTAGGTGCATTAGTAACAGGCATTGCGCAAGCAGAGTTGGACAATCCAGGAGGCACAGGTGGCCTTGAGTCGCTACGCGGAATGACTCAGCTGGAAGACACTCGCCCTGCAGACGAATTTAAAGATTTTCCGAAAGACCAAATCGTTGAAGACAGCTTTGTTTATCAGCCACCGTTAATTCCACATAGCATCCGTAGCTACGAAGTGTCACTGAACGCAAACAAGTGTCTTGCATGTCATAGCTGGAAAAACGCGAAAGAGTCTGGCGCAACAAAAATCAGTGTAACGCACTATGTAAACCGCCAAGATGCAGTACTTGCTGATGTCTCTCCTCGTCGTTACTTCTGTCTGCAATGTCACGTTCCACAAACCAATGCGAAACCGCTAGTGGAAAATGAATTCCAGTCAGTTGATTCACTTCAGTAGTTGAAACGCAAGTACTAAGAGGTCATTTATGAAAATACTTAAAGCGTTTTGGAAGAGGCTGAAGAACCCAAGTAAAGCTGCCGCTGGTGTGGTTTTATTCTTAGGCTTTGCCGGTGGTCTTCTGTTTTGGGGCGCATTCAACACGGGTATGGAAGCAACGAACACGGAAGAATTCTGTTCTGGGTGTCACGCACCTATCGTGAAAGAAATCCAAGAGACGATCCACTACTCTAACCGTTCAGGCGTTCGTGCAATCTGTTCTGACTGTCACGTACCACATGAATGGACAGATAAGATCGTACGTAAAGTTCAAGCGTCAAAAGAACTGTTTGCGCACTACGTTCTTGGCACCATTGATACACCAGAGAAGTTCCAAGCTCGTCGTGGCCATCTAGCCGAGCGCGAATGGGCTCGTATGAAGAAGAATGACTCTCTAGAGTGTCGTAACTGTCACGAGTTTGATTACATGGACTACTCACAGCAGGGCTCGCGTGCTGCGGCTCAACACTCAACAGCGTTAGCTTCTGGCGACAAGACCTGTGTAGATTGTCATAAAGGTATTGCTCACAAGTTGCCTGACATGAGTGGCGTTGAAGGCTGGCAATAAGGAGACAAACCATGAGTACTTTAGAATCTGTGATTTGGCATATCCTTGGATACAGCGCAATGCCAGTAATTATTCTTTCCGGCTTTGTAGGAGTAGCAGCAGTCTCTTTATGGCTACTCTCACTAGGTAAGGATAAAGAGGTTTAACCGCAAGGTTAGTTCATCTCTACCCCGTCAACTTTTTATTGCCTATTTTGTTGACACTAAGCGCCGAGCAAATGCTCGGCGCTTTTTTGTTTTTTATAGTGTAATCGCAGCTTATCCGACCATAAAAAAAGCGACCATGTAGGCCGCTAAAGATTACTGCTATAGGGAGTTTTAAGACTCTTTCACAGGCAGAACTTGCTTAACGTATTGTCCTGGCGCTTCGTCAATTACTGGGTAATTTTCTGAGCCCACAGGGAATGGTTCAACCTGCTCTTGCGGGTTGTATTGCAATAACCATTCGTTCCAATGCGTCCACCAAGAACCCTCTTTGTGTTCTGCATTGCTCAACCACTCATCAGCTGAGTCATCAAGAGTGTCATTTAACCAGTAGCCATATTTGTTTTTAGCAGGATGGTTAACAATACCAGCAATATGGCCCGATTCGCCTAATACAAAGGTCTTATTGCCGCCAGTGTGCAATGCACCTCGGTATGTGCCTTGCCAAAGCGCGATGTGGTCTTCTTTCGTTGACACAAAATAGCTAGGAATTTTGATCTTATTTAGATCAATCCATACTCCACCAATTTTGACGCCTTTATCTTGCACCAGCTTGTTCTCTAAATAGAGCTCACGAAGCAAGAAGTTATGAGACGCGGCACTGACGTTGGTGCTATCGCTGTTCCAGTACAACAAGTCGAAATCAACCGGACTGTTACCTTTCAAGTAATTGTCGACGTAGTAGTTCCAGTACAAGCTGTTTTCACGCAACAAGCTGAATGTTACGCTCAGTGAACGACCATCCATGTAACCTTTTGCGTTGTTCTGCGTCTCGATAGCGCTAATGATTGTGTCGTTAATGTACGCGCCGACTTCGCCCGGTTGAGAAAAGTCCAAAAGCGTGGTGAAGAACGTCGCCGATTTGATGCGCTTCTTCATACGTTTTGCTGCATAGTACGCAACAGTGCTCGCTAAAACCGTACCACCAATGCAGTAGCCTGCCGCGTTGATTTGCTCTTGCCCTGTGATTTCTTCGATCGCAGAAACCGCTTTCACAACGCCTTCAGTAACGTAATCACCAAATTCAACATGCGCTTGCGCTTTACCTGGATTACGCCAAGAAATCATGAACACACTGTGGCCTTGTTCAAGCAACCAGCGAACCATCGAGTTCTTCGCAGTGAGGTCAAGAATGTAGTATTTGTTGATGAAAGGCGGAACGATAAGCAGTGGTGTCGCATTGACTTTTTCGGTTAACGGACGATATTGAATAAGCTCAAACAACTCATTCTGAAACACCACATCGCCAGCGGTTGTCGCAACGTCATCACCCACTCGGAAAGCGTTGTTGTTCGTCATACGCACTTTTAAAATATCTGCGCTCGACTCAACGTCTTCTTTCAACTGCTCTAAGCCAGCCAGTAGATTTTGACCGTTTTGCTCAAGTGTCAGCTTTAAAAGCTCTGGGTTAGTTGCGATGAAGTTGGAAGGAGAAAGGGCGTTAATGGCTTGGCGAGAGAAGAAAATAATGCGTTCTTTCGTCTTTTCGTCTAAGCCTTCCAAAGACTCGATGGTATCAAGATAGGTCTTACTGAATAAAAGGTAGGATTGTTTGATGAAGCTATACATGGCTTCATTTTGCCACGCTTCGTTTGAGAAACGCTTATCCCCTTTTTCAGCTTCAATGATTTGTGCTTGATTCCCCGCCAATGCAACATTCTGCCAAATTTGCAGTTGCTGTTCCCACCACTGTGCTTGCAGCTTTAAAATCGCAGCAGGCTGATTCGCAGCTTGTTCGAACAGTTTGGCAGTATCCTCAAAGTTCACTTCTTGCATAGCCTTGTTTAAAGGAGAGTTCACGACTGCCTTGTTCACTTCGAAATCATGCCACCACTGATGATTGGTTTCCTGAAGCTTAACAAGATAGTCCGAAAAGAAGTGTTGAAACATAGTCTTACTCCTATATTCGGAAAAAACAACGCCGCCCAAATCTAGGGGCGGCGAGAATCGGACAAATTACGCAGGAGTAACAGTCTTTAGATTTTCCGAAGTCATTTTCTCAACGTCTTCTTTGAACTCTTTTGCAATGGCTTGAAGCTTGTTGCTGTCATCCATCATTTGCTGAGAAAGCTTAGTAAGCACGCTTAGCTGTTGGCTGTTGAAAGCAGTTAGTGATGTCACGTCTTTGATTTCTGACGCGGCTTTCATCTGGTTTAGACCCACTTCGCTGTAAGTGCGAATTGCGTTCAGTTGAAGCTCAGTCAACACTTCTACGTTTTTTGTCACTAGCTTGTTGAACTTCAAGTAAGGTTCTAGATTTTTTTCAGTTTGATCGCTAAATGTTTTGAAAAAATCAGTGTACATGGTTTATCTCCTAGAGAAAGAATTAAAAATGTCCGTTTAAATAATTACTTAACTGCTTTTACAACCACAGCCGTGCCCATGCCGCCACCCACACAAAGTGAAGCAACACCATATTGACCATTTTGCTTATGAAGCTCGTGAACAAGCGTCACTAAAATTCGGTTGCCCGATGCACCAAGCGGGTGGCCTAGCGCGATAGCACCGCCGTTAAAGTTCGCTTTATCTTGAATCGCATTAACTGGAACTTGGTTGGTTTCCGCCAACTGATGAATCACGCCAAGTGCTTGCGCTGCAAATGCTTCGTTTAACTCGTAAACGTCGATGTCGTTTACTGTGAGTTCCGCTTTTGCGAGTGCTTTATTGACCGACTCAACTGGACCTAAGCCCATGATCTTCGGATCAAGACCCGATTGCGCGTAGCTTACGATCTCAGCAAGCGGCGTTAATCCGTGCGCTTTAACTGCGCTTTCAGACGCAACGATAATCGCACTCGCGCCATCGTTAATGCCCGACGCATTACCCGCAGTCACTGTGCCTTCGCGGTCAAAAGCAGGACGCAGCTTGCTTAAAGCTTCCATTGTTGCGTTCGCTTTTGGGTATTCATCGGTATCGAACAGTACGGTTTCTCGACGCTGTTGCACTTCCACTGGCACAATTTCGTCTTTGAATTTACCTGCTTCAATAGCGGCAACCGCTTTCTGTTGGCTAGACAACGCATATTCGTCTTGCTGTTGACGAGTTAGGCCGATTTCTTTTGCTACGTTTTCTGCCGTCACACCCATGTGATATTGGTTGTAAACGTCAGTTAAGCCGTCCGCTACGAGCAGATCTTTCAGCTCCAGATTGCCCATTTTGTTGCCATCACGAATGCTGCTTGGTGCGGCAAACGGAATCTGAGACATGACCTCAACACCCGCCGCAACAACGATCTCTGCATCGCCAATACGGATATGAGAAACTGCGTCCATGACCGTTTTCATACCGCTACCGCAAACCATGTTTACGCCGTATGCAGGAACAGATTCGGGAATCCCAGCAAACAATGCCGCTTGGCGGCCAACACCCATGCCTTGACCTGCACCAACAACGTTACCGACAATCACTTCGTCAACCTTGTCGCCAGCCAACTTTGCTGCTTCTAACGCGCCCTTAATCGCTACTGCTGCCAGATCGCCAGCTGAGGTATTTTTCAGGCTGCCACCAAAAGCGCCAATTGGGGTACGCTTCGCCGCTACGATAAATACTTTTTCCATCATCTTATCTCCTTAGTGCATGTATAGGCCGCCGTTCACCGACAAAGTCTCACCGGTGATATAGGCGCCGGCATCGCTGACCAAGAAGCTCACTGATGCTGCAATTTCTTCTGGTGTCGCAAGGCGTTTCATTGGGATTTGGTTCGTGATGGATTCCAACACTTCTGGCTTCATTTGCTCAACCATTGGCGTACCTGTGTACCCCGGAGCGATAACATTGACCGTCACACCCGAGCGAGCGCCTTCGTATGCCAAGGCTTTAGAGAAACCGATCATCCCAGCTTTCGCCGCCGAGTAGTTTGCTTGACCAAACTGCCCTTTTAGACCATTGACTGAAGAGATATTGATGACACGACCACCACCTTTTTCGCACATTGCTGCGAATAGGGGTTGCGTAACGTTGAATAGACTATTGAGGTTGGTATTGATGACATCATTCCAAGCTTGCGCAGTCATCTTTTTAAACACGCCATCGCGTGTGATACCTGCGTTGTTGACAACAACATCAATGGTTCCTTCTTCCTCAAGCAATTGCGCTAACTTCTCTGCACACTCAGCTGTGTTTGTTACGTCCAACTCAAAAAGGCGAACCTGATCTTTGGTAAACCCTTTACTGTTGAACCACTCCAGCGCACATTCGTAGTTACCTGTGAAATAAGTAGCGATTACACGGTAACCGTCATTGACTAATTGAGAGGAAATAGCAGAACCAATTCCGCCTTTTGATCCAGTGATCAAAGCGACTTTCTTCATTGAAGACTCCATTCTTAACGGCATTTAAAAAGCAAACTTAATACACTGATGAAATATTTCACCAACTGACGTGTTTATTTATTCTTTTGACAACCAATCCTGTGCTGCCTTTTATTTTAAGTTAACCTAGAAATATTACATTTCAAATAAAAAACTAAACCATTTGCATAAGATTGATTTAGATCTCATTACACATGAAATGTTATAAAATAGTTAATTCTTCATAACTCATTGTTTTTAATAGTACTCACCTGAAACATCAGCCTACCAACACGGTAAAATAATCCTTATATATCATATGATTACATACAGAACAGCAGACGTTACATTATGTCATGATTTAAGATCTGAATTTTAAGTCTAAATGATTATGGCAAAAACAAGATTAGAATAATAATTCAAATATCAGTAAAGACAATTATCA